>DATENM010000002.1 GCA_035275065.1 Blastocatellia bacterium | reverse complement strand
GATCGATCAAGGCATTGACGGAAGCCATCAAGCTGATCGGCAAATGTATTGCGCGGCGATGTCGAGTGGAGAAGCGCAAAAAGGTGCCGTCCAGTTTTCAGCTACTTCTGAATGAGCCTTAGCTTGATGCGCATGGGGCGGCACGCAGACCGCCCCGACCCACAAGCGATGCCATCGCAATCACCACCAGGAGCAAGGTGATTTCCAAGAGTGGGGCCGCAAGTCAGCGCAGACTTGTAGATGGGCTTTCAATCTGTTGAATGTTCGCACTCATCCGGCCTATGACGAGCACCGCAAGTTCTACTTGATGAACTATGCCAATGCCGGATGGGCGGAAGGCTTGATTATGTGACTGGGGCAGCAATGCCCCACTTCTTATGGAGAGAACACGATGAGAAAGCTATACCACGCTCCCCCCGCGCCGCTGCCCTACATCGCCGAATTGCAGCGCCCTTATGAAGAAGCGCAACGGGCCATCAACGCCGCTGACACGTCGCACCTTGATAACAAGCGCATCGAGCAGCGCGCCGACGAAATTAAGAGAGAGACAGAGAAAGCCTTACTCGTTCGCGTCGGCTACTGGAACGGCTGGAATAAAGAAATGTGGTTGCCGAAATCAAAGATCGAATTTCTTTACGGTGGCCGGAGATTCTTTCTGATCCCGGTATGGCTGGCGAAAGAAAAGGGCATCCCCTTCACCATCAACACGCCAATGATTGATTAACCCGAAGCAAGGCCCGGTTACACGCCGGGCCATCACTCACAGGAGAAAAAGCGATGAGTCTTACAAAGCGATGGCTTGATGAATTGAACGAGCAGGTGATTTACGCCTACACCGATGACATGGCGCTTGATGACGGCGTGTTAGTGGATATTGAAAGCTTGGGCCTTTCCTTCGAGAGCAAGCCCATCAACCGCATCACCTCGGCTCTATTCTGGCAGGAGCAGCCGAAGTACCCGCTGACCGAAGCACAGATGCTTGAAGAACTGGAGAAGATCGAAGACGACCTGGAGCCAATCAACTTTGTCCTTGAGGCATTCGGCAATGCAATTGCCGAAAAACTCACTGAGGCAAGCGGCAGCGATTACCTGCGCACCTTGCCAGATGGCATCTGGCTTGTCGAGAACGAAGTCAACGGCTGGACACTGATGCTGCCCAGTGATTACTAACCGAGACGTGGCCGGTTATCGTGCCGGGCCATCAAAGGGGCTGCGCGCGAGGCGTGGCCCTTCTGCCTTTATTTGCACATTCAGTTGTGATATATGTGTTGCCCCAACAAATCGCAAACAAATAGGCTTAGAAGATGCAAGGAGGAAAGGATGTCAGAAATAATAGATAACTACAGCATAAGTATTATTTACGACGAATTGGAAACAGTCAGTGGCAGCAAAGGTCTCGGCGATGTCACAGGCCGTATAGTTAAAAAGATAGGGACTCTGGATACGGCAACACTAGCAAGTAATCTGACTGCGTTTTGTAAGCAAATAGGTACAACATTCGAGGGGGTTACGACCGCTATAAGAGATTATGAGCTTCACGGCTTTGAATTAGCAATAGAAGTTACAGCAAAGGGGGAAATTCGGTTTATAGGAAGCGCGACGAGTGAATTAAAGGGGGGCTTGAAACTGATTTTCACTAAACAGAAGAAAGATTAAGTTGATGAAACTTGCATTCCTTATTGGTTGTGGGGAATACGACGATCCGAATATAGCTCCTTTAAGATTTGCCGATAAGGACGCTGACTGTTTCGCCAATGTAATCGCATCAAGCTGCGGTTTGGCAGATGATGAGATAAAACTATTATCTACAAACAAGAAAACCAGCAGGTTTAAGCCAACAAAAAGCAATATTATTCGCGAGCTTTCATCAGGATTAAGTTCATTAAACGTGCCATACGACATTGATCTCCTCTTTTTCTTTTTTAGTGGCCACGGATTTCATTCACTACAAGATAACCGTGATTACTTAGTGCCTCAGGATGCCGTATTATCGGGTTTAGAAGATACGGCATTGTCCTTTGGTTCAATCATTAAATACTTGCGGGCTTGGAGGGCGAAAAATACTGTACTTCTTATTGACGCCTGCCGCGCTGTAATACAGGGAGGTAAGGATATAGTTGTTGAAAGCTGGAACTCAATAAACGTTGAATGTCTAAATGCAACTGGTATGGCCTCCTTTTTGTCTTGCAGCCCGAATCAAAAATCTTATGAGGGTGAGGATTTGCAAAACGGCATATTTACATTTGTGCTATGTGAGGCCCTCAGTGACAAAGCTAAGTGTAAGACTATTTACGAGTTAGACAATTATCTTGTTCAAACTGTTCCACAGGTATGCAGACGAAGCGAAAAACCTATTCAGAATCCATATACCAGAGTTGAACCATTAAGCATTAAAGATGTCATTTTGATCTCGGAAAAAAGATTAGCTGAATGGAGATCCCTTACGCCTATCGGACAGGAAATTCGGAGCAGTAGGGTTCAAAGACTAGCAGAACATTCAGGTCTAAGAAAGGGATTTACTTGTGCTATAGACTTCGGGACTACTTTTTCAACTGTAGCAATTCTTGATGATGATTCTAGGACTAGGCTAATCCCCTCCCCACAGCAGAAAAAACTCATTCCTTCAGTGATTAGCTTTTTATCCAATTTAGACTATCTAATCGGATGGGAAGCTTTAGAAAATGCAAAGACATTCCCGCAAAATACTGTCTACAACGTGAAGAGGTATCTTGGGTCTAATAAGATATTCAATATACATGGCCGGTCTCTATCTCCAGAGTTTGTTGCTAGCCTCATTATTAAATCATTAAAAAGAAATGCAGAAGAGTTTTTGGCTTGTAGTCTAAATAGCGCAATTATCGCTACACCAGCAAACTTCAATATAGTACAGAGTAACGCATTAGTCAGGGCATGCGAGCTAGCCGACTTAAATATCTATAGAGTTATCGGTGAGCCCTGTGCCGCAGCCATTCTTTTAGAAGAAACAATGACTCATTCTCCCGAAATCGAGTTTGTTCTTGTATTAGACCTAGGCGGAGGAACATTTGACGTGTCAATCATTGAAATTGGTGAGGGTGTAATTGAGACAAAAGCCATAGCAGGTGATAATTATCTTGGAGGAATAGATTATGACGAAGCTTTATGTGAATACATAGCTACAACAATACAGTCCCGTATCAATTCCGAGGGCTACAATATAGGCGATGTTCTTAGGTCGCAAATTCGTGCCGAGGCTGAGCGCGCCAAAATAGTGTTGGGCTCAAAATCTGAGGCTTCGATCATTCTGCAGAATCTGGAGATTGATGAATCAGGCTTAAGCAATTTAGAGATTTCGATCACTAGAGATTTGTTTCGTGAGCTTACAATCCATCTGGAGCACAAGATTGAGAAGTGCATTCAACAGGTACTTAGGTTGGCTGGCATAGAGCCCTATCAACTGCATATGGCTCTTTTGGCTGGCCAAGGCACAAAGATTTTTGCTGTCAGGGAAACAATTGAAAAGCTCTTACCAGAATTACGGATTGAGACCCGCTATCAGGAAAGTGCCGTTGTTCAGGGGATATGTAAGTACACAGGAGTTATTGATGGGATCAATAGATCACTGCTTCTTATCGATAGTAATTATACTGCCATCACAACAGAATGTATGACGGTTATTGAGACAAAAGAAAGATTCTTTGATCCTAGCGTTGAAGAGTACTTTATCATTTCAGGTAATGAGAAACAGAATAACTTAAGCTATGATTTGGTGCCCCTAGGCTCCGCCGTCCCCAGAGTAATATATAGGGGTGTTGGTTTTAGGGATGCCACGGATGGCAAAATAAGGCTAAAAATTACAGAGAAGAGTAATCTTGAAGAGATAAATAATTCTGTGCTTGGAAGTATTTGTATTGAAGTTGATAAGGAAGAAGGGCAATTTGAAATTGTTATGGATTGCGATGTTAGCCGAACAATTGTAATGTGGATTAAGAATCCTTCTAAGAGAGAAATATTAGGTTTCCAGTTGACAAACCTATATTACCCTTCAACTTCATTTGTTCCGCCTAGGGAAAACTCACTGGTCGCTAGTATGGTAGGCTGGACCACCAAAGGCTATACCATTCATCCCGTCAAAAGGCTGGATCAAGCTTGATTAAGAAATTACAGTTTTACCACATTCTGTTAGAGCATAGTTGAAATAAGGTAAAAGTGTGATTGTCAATCCGCCTCCTTAATGGTGTGGACCAACACAATGTTAGCCTGCCTGCTGAGTCTAAAGGGTATATAGCGGGGCTTCAGTGATGTGCTGCAACCAATTCGGCTGCCAAACAGATTTCAAGACGGTTTTTCGGTCGCGAGCGGCATTTGAGCTATGCAACGTAATTTGGGCCCAGGACGGAGTTGGTGGACCGTAGCCCCTATCAGGGGAATCAATCATTAGCCAAAAACTCCACCGCCTGGATTGCGCCGCTGACCGTACACGGCATCGCTAGACAGCGCCAGTCGCCACCTTCCTTTTCTCTCACCCATACGCCGGAAGCTGAATGTGATTTTGCTATGCGGGTTTGTGCGGTTCTGAAGAGACCTTGATTGCGTAGTCTAAAATCTTCTGCATCTGTTCATAGTCGCCGCGATTCTCAGTAATCAATTCGAGTAGTTTCATGGCCATGTCCTGAGCCGTCATGTTGCTGGTATCTATCTTGCCCTTATCATCTTCTTTAACCATCTTCTTTCCCACTTGTTCAGGTCTAAGACTCGTGCTGGTCTGGGTTGAAAGGTGCGTTGCTCACTTGGTTCGTGCTCCGGCATGGCCAGAATGTGGTAATGCGCCGGACTGACCGCGACGAATGAACGGCGAGATGGTTGCAATTCCGCTTCTGTCTCGCGCCGGCTTTGCACCAAAAGTCACTTTACCCCTGTCTTTCAGGCAAGGCAAACCTTGCGTCCCTGAAATTAGATTGTAGAATGGGCCAATGGAAACCCTGGCACAGTACCTTGACCGGCTCATGCGCCAGAAGCATCTGACCCCGAAAGAATTGGCCAACCGCTGTGGTCTTACCGATAGCTATATCGGCAGACTCCGCAAAGGCAGGTCTGACAATCTAACTGTCCAAACGGTGAAGAAGCTGGCGATAGCCCTCGACGTGAATGCTCACGAAATCTTTGCGGTGGCTTCGGGTATTCCGGTCAGTGAATCCCTTCAGCTCGACGGGCGCTTACTTTTAGATCAAATGCTCAAACTCACCCGTGAGGCGCACGGCTTTGACCTATTGCAGCAGTTACTCGACTTCTCACCTGACGAGCGCAAGGCGCTGCTGGCTTACATGGAGTATTTCAAACGACCGCCATCCAACGGCAAATCAGGAAAGAAAGGCAAGCCGCGCAAGAAGTGACTAGGCAGAAGGCTTGTCGGGTGGCCCGACGGGTTCTGACAAGAGGTTCATAACGAAGGTTAAAATAATCCGCATGTGGTCTTCGTCCATGCGGTTGTCGCTGATGAGTCCGAGCAACTTGAAGCCCATATCTTGCAAGCTCATCTCTTCAAGCAGTTGCTCGGTCTGTTTTTCCTTGGCTTGCTTCGCCATCTTTTTTTTCCATCTGGCAAGGTCTAAGACTCGCGCCGGTCTGGATTGAAATGAGTGTTGCTCGCTCGCTTCGCGTTCCGGCATGGTCAGTACGTTATAGCGCGACACACTGACGGCGACGAATGAATGATTTGCTCCTCGCAACTCCTCCGCTGTCTCGTGCCACTCAGGATAGGCGAAGGCGAACGGAGACGCAAGGACATGGCGCATGATGTTTCTCGCTTCATCTTTGCGCCCGACTTCGCCAAGCTCGACGGCTAACGAGTTCAAGTAATCGAGAAAGACAACCGGCTGAGAATGCCGGGCGAATGTGTAAAGGTTTTCCAGATCATCTGACGCCTGTTGATGGAATCCTTCCATGCTCTTGTAAATGGCAATTCCTAACTGCGCTCTGACTGTTGTTGAAACATCTTTGGATGCCTTCACCGATTCAACCAAATATCTCAAGTCCGATTGGTAATCCCCGGCGTGTAATGCGACTGCGGCGAGTGAGAGAATGGCTTTAGCCTTGTAGGGGTCGGGTGCAACATCGGTAGTCAGCTCAAAGAGTTTTCGCGCCGCATCCTGATCGCCATTGCCTCTGTTGTTCGTCGCAACAGCTAAGTAATAATAACCTACTGCCTGATAGTTCTTGATCGGGATGTTAGAGAGGATTTGCCCATACTCTTTGACTTTCTCGAACTGCCGGAACGCATGCGCCTGTTCTGCCAGCCGAATAAGCCGGTTGCCCAACTGCTGATAGTTGGCAATGCCACGTAGTGATGCCTGATACAATTCAGCCGATTTTGTCTCCGAAGGAGAAACTATGAGAAAATTCGCGGCTGTTTGTTTGCTCATGTTGTGCCTGTCCTTTCCGGCTTTTGCTGGACACACTGTACAGGGAGACAACTACTGTAGCTGCGGCGAGCCGGGCTGTATCGAAGATTATCCCGGCGAGTGTGGCGATAAAGGATTGCCATTGAATCAAGCTCCGACTGACAGTACGGCTGAGTGGGGAATCGCCTTAGTTGCGGTACTGCTCTGGCTTAGACTGAAAGCCTAAAAGTTGAGAAAAACCGAACGCGCCCTGCTGCTCTTGTGGCAGCCTAATATCTGTCTGCGCCATTGTAGCCAAACGCACATATAATGCAAGCCGGAAGCTACAGAAGCTAGGCATGTAGCGTAACATTGAGATGATGGCTGGGGTTTTCGGCACTCATGCTTATGGTGGCGGTTTGCGCTCTGGACGTGTCGCCCGAACGCGCAGAGGGAAGGCTGGCTGCCGAAATCGTAGGTTGAATTTGTCGGAGGCAAAGAGGCGTTGATTCCGGTATGGCTGGCGAGAAAGCTGGGCTACACCATCAGCACGGATTCAAAGGTGTATGACTGAGAAACTGGGCCCGGTTGTCACGCCGGGCAAGAGGAAGGGCCAGAATGAGAACGGCCCTTCAATTTTGTCTCAATTAAGCTTCTTGGACTCGCCCTCACGAGAAGATTGATTTGGTTGCTTGGCAAACCCCTTCATTATTGTACGCCTTACTAGTGGCACTATAGAGCTAATAACTTGTCGGTAGTACCAAAGTCTTGCCCGTCTTTCACCAAACTTAGCCGTTATCTCATGGTATTCTTCAAAGAGATCGCCAATGGATGACTCTGCATCTTCTTTGGGCAGTAGACGAGAAAATATATACTCACCGAATCTTGGAGGACACGATTGGTGTTTAAAGTTGAGAATTGGAGGATGCGCTTTACGTTTCGACCTTAAAAATATTGGGGCTAGCGTATACCCATCAACTATCAATAGAACACTCCCAAGCAAGATGGCGAGCAATGGATACTTAAAAATGATTAAGATACTAATCAAAGCAATATTAAGAAAGGCTACCGCCAATAGCGTCAAAGGATGCCTTAGAATTGGTTTTGCCGTGTCAGTAAATCTCATTGTTGACTTTGTCTAATTACACATCCAAGTTAGAGATTAAGTAAGAGCGTTCTGACCAGGACGAATCCCTGCCAGAAGCTTCTCACGTACCACCCGCGCTTCATTCAGTACTCGGATACCTGATGCTTGCACTTCATAATATCGCTTGGCTCGCCCTCCTCGTTCGGAAGTAGCTTCGCCTAATCGAGAACTCACATATCCTTTACCTTCAAGTCTCTCAAGTGTTATATAAATAGCCCCTATAGATACAGGCCGACCGGTTGCCTCCTCAAGTGTCTGTCGAATAGGTACGCCATAGGCATCATTATTAAGGCGTAATATCGCCAAGAGAACCAATTCCTCAAATTCTCCTAAATGGCTCTTCCCCATAACACCTCTCTTAAAAGCCTCAACTACGGCAACGCCCAGCCGCCGTTAAATCACCGCAGCTTCTAAAAATGGCGAGAGTTGATTTCTTTTACAAAGTAGAACTAATAGATTTTTTTTAGGACTTGCACCTGTCGCCAAGGTAAGGGGGCGATTCGTGGGTAAGGACGGATGCGTATTGGCGTGGAAATACCTTTTGATTTTTTGGCCAGCTTTCTGACCGTAACTATAAACCCTCTCACCGATCGCAAGAGCTGCGCTAACGCTGCCAAGAATCTTGACCACTAGCTCTATATCCATTATCGGCTCCTCTGAAGCGTACTAAAGCTCCTATAAGAAACAATAGCATGGTTCACAAAGGTAACAAACAACATTTTGGGAGATATAGTTGAGACCATATTAGGAAGTTCGGGGGCCGATTCCTGTAGGCGTCAATTTGATTTCTCTCATCCATTGCAAAGAGGCTTTTAGCAAAATTGGATTGAATAGCCTCTTGAGCCGCTTATCAGGATGCCAGTTTTCCAGAGCTTCCCGAATGATCTCTTTATCTGTGGGTTGATGTCCGTCGATCAGAAAATCATTCCATACTGCGAACAGCGTCGCGGCGGCTTCGATTTGATCGGACGGAACGCCCGCGAGGTCTTCAAGCAATTTGTCTAGCTTATCTTTTCGGTCGCCTAGTATTTCTATAGCGGCTTGAACCCGCTCTGCGATGTTTGGGCCGGGCTGGTAGTAGTAGCCTTCACCACTGCGCGGTTGCAGAGTAAACCAGCCCTTTTCTTTAGCGGTGTCCTCTATTGATTCCAAGAAGTCTGCGAGTGGGCCGGCAGCTGCACGCCGGTATTTGCCGCCCATATCAATGCTAACGTATGTTGATGTCCAATAGAGAAACTTAGCGCATTTGACGCGCCCAAGTGTAGGCTGGTGTGAGAGTAAGTGAACGATATAAGAAAGAATAGCCCCTCGATCAGCAACGCTATTATGGCGTGGAAACGCAACGATCTTAGCGGGCTGCCGCGCGGTCAACTCGCCGCGAAAGGCGCGATACAGCAGCGTTTGAAACAGGTGATCTGCTTGACGTTCAGCTTCTCGTTGCTGCGCACGAAGACGTTCAAACTGATAGACTATATTAGCAAATTGCTCCTGCAATGTTATTGGAGGGATAGTTACAGCATATCTTTTAACAATGCCTGTGCTAATAGTATTTAATCCGCTTGTTGTTCTACTTGATCTTCTAAAATAGTCTCTTCCGGCAAAGCTATTTATATGAAAGCTTAGATAAAGATTGTTAATGATCTTCGAGTTCACACGAATACGAATTAGGTGGTTTTGGTGAACGCAGTCTTTTATTGAACCATCCCAAACAGCACATCTGCCTATCTCATCAATATTCCCATGTCCTTCAACAACAAGAATGTCACCCTTTTGCAATTTAACGCTCTTAAATTCATTCTTCGTTAAGCCAATAGATTTTATCTCAGAGATATTTAGTACGCCTCGATATACATTTGCTACTCGCAAGTAAGGCCGTTTGAGTTCAAGCTCATCTCTCACCTTGCTTAATTGCAACCCACCTTGTACCTCACTTATATCGCCCGATTGGTTAATGTCCCACTCCATTGGGTTAGTAACAGGGTCGCCAAACATCTTCAAAAACACTGACGGCAAAAACGTATCGCTCAGTTTAAGCGCATAGCGGTGCTGTCGGCGCACCCGGTCTGCCTTTTCCAAGGTCATGGCGATATGCTTCTGTTCGGAGAGGGAAGGAAGAGGAATTGGTAATAGCTCTGCGTTGCCTTTGGTAAGTTTTGCCCTAGTAGTCCCGTTTACGTATTGGGCGACATCATAAAAGCTAAGAATCCGATGTAGATAATCAATGTCACAGTTACTCTTCACGCGTAAAACATGGGCATGATTATTTACCCAGCACTTGCCCGAAACCTTGTAAGCTATAGGCTTTGTTTTGGAGCCAAACTGGCCCCCATCTTCAGCAAGTAGGACGAGAGGTTCATCGAAAATGTAGTTATCTATCCAACCTTGTTGACCGTTAGCACCGAAGTAGGGATATGGCCCTGGCTTACGGAGTTCCTCACTGATTGGAACCCTCATATTATCCAAGAAATCACATATATCTCCGAGTGGATATGTTTCAAAAGCCATTATAGTAATTCTCGTAAGGACTTAGTTTCATCAGCCATTACCATGTCCAACTTGAAAAGGCGCTCAAGTGTAATCTGTGGATCTTCATAGAAGGCTTCGTCTTGCTCAATTTGGCGATAGCGGCTAGCTGAAAGATCATACTTGTTCGCCTTCACCTGCTCTTTCGTTACCCAAAACTTCCGAGTAAGCTGATTGATTTCTTTTTGCAGTGGTGCAATCTGCTCTTCAAGCTGTGCAAGCTTTTGCTGGTCGGCTTCTAATGCCTGCCGCGCTTGCTCGTCTCCATCAGGCGCGATGGCATTTTCAAATGTCAGGCGATTGATCTCTTTCAACATCGTCAACCGCTCGGCTTTCAACGGTGCAATCTGTGTTCGCAACTCTGTCAATCGCTCGGCTCGCTTGCTTGCGAAGTCCTCATCATTGCGATGCCGCCAGCACAATAGAACATCGGGTATATCGTTCTCTTCGACCTTCTGCCGCTTGTCGTCAAGCGAATAGCCATCATGCTCCATATCGTAAAACCATATCCGGTTTGTCTTGTCGCCGCGCGTGAATATCAATACGGCTGTCGAGACTCCCGCGTAAGGCTTAAAGACTCCGCTCGGCATTGAAACCACCGCTTCAAGTCGGTTCTCTTCGATGATCTTCTTTCGCGTCTCGATGTGCGCGTTGCTTGAGCCAAACAGCACACCATCGGGCACAATCGCGGCGCAACGGCCTCCCATGTCGAGCAGGCGAAGAAACAGGTGCAGAAAAAGCAGTTCAGTCTTCTTGTAGCGTGTCGGCAGGGATGGGTTTACATCAGCCGAATCAATCGCGCCCTTGAACGGCGGATTCGCCAGCACCACATCATATTGTTTTTCTTCGTTGAAACCTTTTGACAGCGTATCCGAATAATGGAATCGCGGATGCGTGAGACCGTGCAGCATTAGATTCATCGAGCCGATGCGCAGCATGGTCATGCCCGAATCATTGTCATAGCCGGTGATGGCGCGCGTCCGCAAGAACTCTCTTTCCTGCGGCGTCAGTAAGTCGCCAGTCAGATGATGCGGCATTCCGTCTTCATCGTATTCGAGAGCGTCTTTGCTCGTTTTGGTTTCGAGAATATATTGATAGGCATTCACCAGAAAGCCACACGTTCCGGCTGCCGGATCGCAGATTCGCTCACCCGCTTTCGGCGCAAGCATCTGCACCATCATGCGGATGATGTGGCGTGGCGTGCGGAATTGCCCGTTGCGTCCTGCCGTGTTTAGCTTGTTCAAAAGGTATTCATATAAGTCACCCTGCACATCCTGATTCTGTTCAGAGATTTTCATCTCATCAATCAGCTTGCAGGCTTCGATCAACAGGCTTGGCTTGTTGATTTTGAACTCGGCATTCTGCATATACTCTTGGAAAGAGCTTCCCTGCGCGCCCAGTTCTCTCAATGCCGGAAATACTTTTTCTTTAACGTGCTTGAGCGCCGCGTCCGCCGTGCGCTTTGTCCAATCCGACCAGCGCAGGGTTACGTCAGAGAAAGCTGATTGATATTCCTGATTGCGCCGGCGCGCGGCCTGCTCGTTCTTCAGGTCTTCTTCATCAAGTCGCTTCATGAAAAGCAGATAAGACAACTGCTCGATGGCATCAAGCGGGTTCGACAATCCGCCCGTCCATAATTTGTCCCAAAGCCTGTCTATCTGTGATCGAAGTACGGGGTCTGTAAGCACGATAATTTCCTATGCTGCCAATTGTTCGGTCAGGGCGAGCAGTTCTTCGACTTGCTGCGGTGTGAAGAAACGCTCAACGGCATTATTGCCAAAACTTTCAAATGGGCCTTCGTACAAATCGGCCAATTGCAAACGGCGCTGCTGCAAAAAGACGCTCTGCACCGCACTCAGAAACCGCAACTGGTCGGCGTTGTAATGATGCGCGGCAATGTGTTGTCCGAAACGGCGCTTCACGATGACTTCATAATCGGGCAATGATTCGAGTTCGAGCAAGTAGCGAATGAATCCAAGCAGGCTGCCGACTTTCAAGCCGTAAGCCTTGCGGATGTTGTCAGTCGAAAGCTGAATGTCCTTCGCGCCAAGCTTATCGCGCAGCGTACGTTCCAATTCGATAAGTTGATTGTCGCTCACCTCGCGCCCTTCTCGAATCGCCCGAATAGACGGATGGCTTTCGACAATTTCGAGAATCCGGCGTTCAACTCGCTCGCGGTATTCGGTCACGTAAACCTGTTCGCCGCCATCGCTCAAAGTGACATAGCCACTCGTGGCGATGTAGTCGGGTAGATCAAGCATGAGAAATGCATTCTGCTGCTCGCGGCGAAAGCGCATCTTCGGAGCCAGCATTTCAATGGCCGTGCTCAATTCTGACGGACTGGCGTTCGATAGTCGAGACGAAAGGCACAGCTCGATGGATGACTTGCAGGCAGGATTTTCATAAACGAAATCGGGCAGACGTTGAACATCCTCAATAATGGATTCGAGCGTGTCGGGCCGCAGCTTATCGGTGAGAATCTGATACTTCAACCGCTCGACTTTGCTAGTGAACGTCGCCGCAGCCACATCCACATCGGGAACGTAGCGTAGCAGTGGCCCAACTTTCAGCCGCAAAAACTCGATGTTTGAAGGACTCAGAAAGCGCCAGAAAGCATCCTTCCAGGCTTCTTCGATTTTTGGGTACTCGCGGCGTACAGCGAATGAATCAAGCGGAATCTGGGCAATCTGCGCCCGCAGGTCAGCAACCACACGCTTGCAATCTTCCGAGCTTTGCTGCTTTAGATAATAATTGAGGATGTTCAGCCGCGTGTTGAAGATTCTGACTAGTACGGGTATGGTCTGCGCGGTCACTTCTTCGGCCTTCTTGTCAAATTCGTTTTCCCAGAAATCTATGACCTTGAATTCGCTCTTGTGGCCTTCCGGCAGCCGGTCAAAGTATCTACAGGCTTCGTGATTGCGCGTCCCGCGCCCGATCATCTGCCAGAGCTTGATCTGTGAACGTACCGGCTTCATGAAAACCAGATTGACCACTTCGGGAACGTCAATGCCGGTGTCGAGCATATCTACTGAGATGGCGATGCGCGGCATATCGTTCTTCTTAAATTGCGTAATCAACCCGTCGCCATAGCTGCCATCGCGCACACGTTCGGTGTCTGAGGTGATGGCTTTCACAAGTTCGGGGAACTGCGGAAACATCTGCTCAAAGACAATTTGCAGCCGCTGGGCATGGGCCTGCGTCATTGCAAAGATAATCGTCTTTCCAGGAAGCTGGCCCGATTGGTCTTTGTGGCAGATTTCCCAAAGCTCTTCCCACTGACGGCGCAGCGTGTCGGTATTGCTGACGGTCTTTTCTATCTCTGTCCCTGAGTAATCAATTTCATCAGGATCAAGCCCTTGATCTATAAGGGCGTTTTGTTCTTCTTCGGACAGGTCAACGCCGCGAATGCCCTGTCGCTGAAAACGCGTGCGCGCTTGATAGAGGCTGTAATTGACAAGAAACTCCTCGTCAACTGCACGCTTATAGCTGTAGAGGTAGGTGGGTAGGTTATTGTGGCAATCGAAGAGGCGAAACGTATCGCGGTCGATGAAATTCGCCGGCGTTGCGGTCAGACCGATCATGCGCCCATCGAAGTAGTCCATTACTTCGCCAAGACGATTGAAGATTGAGCGATGCGCTTCGTCGAAGATAATCAAATCGAAAAATGCCGGGCTGAATGAATTGAAGCAGCGCCCGATGGTTTGCAGCGTTGCGACGTAGAGGCGTTTTGTCTTGTCAATGGCATGGGTATAGATACGGTCGCGCGGCTCGTTCGGCAGATGTGTTTGGAATCCATCTTTCAAAGCCTGGTCAACTAAGGCGTCGCGGTCGGCTAAGAAAAGAACGCTCCGCGCTTGATTGGTGCGATGAAATAAGTCAATCAGTGCCATCGCCGTGCGTGTTTTGCCTGTGCCTGTCGCCATCACGAGCAACGCGCGGCGCTTGCTCTGCTCGAAAGCGTCAGCGATGCGGCGAATTGCTTCCTGCTGATAAATCCTTCCGGCAATCTGGCTATTGATTGCCATTTCGCTCAACGGCTGCTTGTTTTGCCTTATCCAAAGTAGGTTTTCTAAATCTTCGGGCGTGAAGAACCGCGATACCAGTCTGGGTGTACCCTCGCCAACATCCCAGAAATAAATATCCGCGCCGTTGGTCATAAAACCGAACGGGCGAAAACTCTGGTGATGTTCAATCTGTGTGACATAGTGCCTAACCTGTTCATCAGCGACGCGCGCATGACGGCTCGTTCTCTTGGCTTCCACTACCGCAATGACTTCGCCGTTGCTTTGATAAAGACAATAATCGGTGATGCCATTCCACGGCTCGGCTCCTGCGCCATCAACCGGAATTTCCAGACCGACAAGCGCGGGATCATCCACATCCCAGCCTGCGACGGTTAGCTCCCGATCAATGAACAGTCTTCGTGTAGCAGCCTCATTGACAGCCATGCAAAATCACCTCTATGAGACAGCAAAGGCCAATTGTAGTAAACAAGACACCTGAACAGCAGGCGGTGAGAATACCAGTATACTCTCAAGAGCATCAAGGCGAATTGTTTATACTTCAGGAGAATGTAATTTCTCTGAACCCTGCTAAAACCGTCCTTCTTTGTCTGCTGTCTCTTGATCTCTGATGTACGCTCGCACCGTTTCTATCTCAAAGCCAACGGTTGATACTGCATAACCTCTTGCCCAGAAGCACTCGCCATTGAAATTGCGGCGCTTGCCACTAAACCGCCGAGCTATCTCAATGGCGCTTTTTCCTTTTAGGAAGCCTACTGCTGAGGCCACAGAAAGCTTCGGTGGTATTTCGATTAGCATATGTACGTGGTCAGGCATAATGTGCCCTTCTACAATCCGGCATTCCTTCTGCCTTGCCAGCTCGTGAAAGATTGGCCCAAGCTCCCGCCTGATTTTCCCATACATTGTCTTGCGCCGGTATTTGGGCACGAATACAAGGTGATATGCACAATTCCACCTCGAATGAGCCGAGCTGTGATAGGTTTCCGGCATCCGTGTCTACTTCGTTTCTCCTTCATTTAATCACCTGCAAACACTGGACTGCTGGAATGCTCAAAGCTCTTCGAGTCTCACTGGTCAAACCAGTGGCTTACCTCAGATATAGAGTAAGACCCGTTCCCGCAGCGTGTCCGGTGCGCAAGTCGCAGGTGCGCAAATGCATTTGCGCACCCTTCTATCAAGATAATGGCCATTGATTATCCAGAGCCCGAACGAACCTCCTGCGCAGTCCTCCATAGGCTCGGACAAGTCGTTTGCCGTTTGTAGCACAGTAATAGTTTGCAAAAGCCTCTGGGCTAGCGATTGGGTTGAACTTACAGACGTAATTGAGTGCCCCTCTGATGGCCTTGCGAATCCTTGCTGGATTGCTCTTGTTGAACTCGATTTTCTTGATCCATGTGCTTCGGCTGGATGCTTGGGCGGCAGGCGAATCTGAAGGCTCATAATCTTCTATATCTGCCGTCAGAGCCTTCCACACAGCCTTTATCTCATTCTGGGATATGCAAGCTCGATAAGCGATTATGATGTGAATATGCGGGTGAAATTCTTGACGATTATCATTAAAGGTTGTCTCTATTCTTGAGAGTCCACCGTACACGTGCTGTTTGAAAAGATCATGCTGGAAAAACATCTTGAGGTTTTGAGAAAGCCGGTCATAGTCCTGGCTTCTGATACTTGATAAATTGCGAATGGTAAGCGTAAGAATGGCCAGCCTATAGCCCTCATCAACACAGGCGAGTAACCTTCTGAAATACTTTCTGAAAATCCGGCGAGAATCCCGCCAGTGGCAAAATTCGCAGTAACGCAACTGACAGCGAAATAGACTGGCGATTTGTACGGACTTGGAATCAGCCATCCTCTTCCTTTCTTGAGCACATTTGATCAAACGCTCTGCGGCGCGATGCTCGCCATAATCAGACAATGCAGCGGCGTTCTGCTGCTGTCTCTGGCAACGCTTGTCAAGTGAATCGTAGATTTTGCATAGCCTCCTAGTAGAGACATCTATCGAGAAATCTTTTATGGCAGGCCGGCGGGAAGCGTTGTGCTATCTCCACACAGCACTGCTAATACTCCCAGAGGGCATGTGCTACCTTTGAAGCTCAGAAGGGTCGGTGATAGCCTGCTAATGAGCGACGTTGAGAAACCGAGCTGAAGCATCAGGCTTCAGCTTTGGGCTGGCCCTCCGACAAATAGCGTTTAAGGTCGTCATCTAAGACAAGGACTCTCCGCCCGAATCGCTTTATGGGTAGCGCCTTGCGCCTGACCTCATTGCGAAGAAAGGCAACACTCAACCCCGTAGACTTGGCGATGTCTGCAATCCCCCAAGCGATTCTCTGTGCTACTTCTTCACCTTCCATTTACCTGCATCCTTTCCTGAGTTTTTCGTTGTATCTCAATACCCCTCTATGATACCATCGCACGTGATGCGTTCAACTGCAAAAAACAAACATAAGAAACGCTCTAAGGTACGACAAGCATCACGCAGGTTGAAGCCTGCCCCAGAAAAACTCCAAGCGATTCTTGATCTTGTGAATATGGTGCCAGGGGATGCCGAGCTTATAGATGTGTTCGAGCGTGTGGATGAACTCACTAAGGCAGGGCTAGCAGAGTATGAATCGTGGCATGAAACGAGACGGCAGGAACTTGGTATTGATTTGGAGGCGTTGGGGCCTCCTGAAGGATCAGCCGATTCCCTAGACCGTACACTAGCATATTCCCAGAGAATGTTGGATTACAGTGGAGAGGCGATAGAGAAGTCGGATGCACTGCAAGCCTTGCAGACCAAAGCAAATGTCGAAGCGATAAACCAATGTCTTACGGGTTTACCAAAAGCATTCCGCGACTATATATGGCAAGTTGGAGAAGAACTGCCAGTAATAGAAGGCGCAGAGGTAGAAGCCGCAATGGTTGAAGCTGTAGTGCGCTATCTCTTTGTCCAAGAATCGCGTGACAAGCTACGCTTGATTAGTCGCATTGCTAATGCAGAAAACCCCCAAGAGAATTTAGCCTTAGCTTCGCAACTCAGATCGTCTGCTCAGATCATGATTGATGACAACGGCGAACTCTATATCGACAAAGATATGTTTGCCTCTGCCATTGATGGAGTCGAGGCGAAGCGCATACGTGAATGTGAAATATGCCGGCGCATCTTCTGGGCCGGACGCATCGATCAGCCAAGCTGTTCCACAGCATGTGCTCATGCCTTGCGGAATCGCCGATACAGAGCCCGTTATAAGGATTATCTCGTCAGGCAGCATTTGAAAGAAAACGGCATTACAGCGGCAGACGCCAAGCCATCAAAGACAGGGAAGGGAAAGACCAAGAAGGGATCATAACGGCATAAAAAATAACTCAGGAGGTGGTGTATGCGTCTCTACAAGCGGGATGAAATATGGTGGCTGGATGTCACCATTGATGGTCAGCGATACCGGATGAGTCTCGATACCTCAGATAAGCGGGCGGCGAGAGGACGCGCCAACGAGCGCATATCCGAGATCGAGCAAGGGAAGTTCACCAAGACCGGGCAGAATTTCGCCAAGCTCGCCTTTGGCGAAGCGGCGAAACGCTATCTGGAAGGCCGGCGGCTAGAACTTGCGCCAGCGACACTGGTGAATGAACAACAACTTTTGGTAAAGCTGAAAGAGTTCTTTCAAGCCTCCCCGGTGGCACGCATTAGCGCCGAGGACATTCTTGCTTATCGAGAATGGCGCGCGTCTCAGAAGGTTGGGCCTGGGATAATCAATTTGGAGGTCGGTGTCTTGCGGCGAATGCTCAAACGCGCCAAACGTTGGCATCTGGTCGCAGATGATATTAAGCCACTCAAACAGCCGCGCTCGATTGGCCGGGCGCTGACACCAGAACAGAAATTGAAGCTGCTCGAAGTGGCCTCCCAACGCCCAGAGTGGGAAACGGCGTATTGGGCCGCGATGCTTGCTCTCAACACCACTATGCGAAGCTGCGAAATCAAGGGCTTGCGGTGGGCAGATATTGACTTCTCCGCGCGCATCTTGACCATCCACAAGAGCAAGACAGCAGCAGGGGAGCGCGTCATTCCGCTGACCCTGGAGGCGCTTTCCGTGCTTTCGGCCCTTCACAAACGTGCCAAGCTGTTCGGAGGCGTTGAGCCTGAGCATTACGTCTTTGCTGCACTCAAGACGAGCGGGCGCTTTGATCGAAACCGGATGTGCATTAATCAGTTTGATCCAACACGTCCGATTCGCACATGGAAGAGAGCTTGGCACAGACTGACAGAAAAAGCGGGTCTAGCTGGCCTGCGATTCCACGACCTCCGACACCATGCCATTACTGAGCTTGCCGAGTCGGGAGCCAGCGACCAAACCATCATGTCCATCGCCGGGCACGTCTCGCGCAAAATGCTAGATCGCTACAGCCACATCAGAATAGAAGCGAAGCGGAATGCGCTTGAAGCCCTCTCCAATAGGATGCCGGGAGGTTACGGCACAATTCACGGCACAATGGGCCAGTCCGTGCCTACCTTCACTGATCTACGTTCAACAGGTGCAATAGATGGCGGGGCAAAAAAATTGGAGGTCGCCATCGTGCCCGAATAGCGACCTCACCCCAAGTTCAGAACAGAATGGTAGAGATTCTAAGGATGTGCGACTTTATACATAGCAATCGCGATACCGTAACCCATGCGCCGTCTCAAGTTATAGCCTTAAAAGCTTTTAGGGGATAATGCGCGGCGCGCGACGGTGAGCGCGTTTCCGAGATTCTGGAAGTATTTACGAAAAATTGGAAATGCGCCGGCGAACGCCTTGCCGGACTCGACACAACGGCAGCCTCGCCGGCCATCCTTATTGCTGTTTCAGCTCATCCAGTATGCGGCGCGCGCGCCCGGCCAGCTCGTTATCAGGCGACTCTTTCAGAAAGAGCGTCAGCTCGTTGACCGTCTGTTCCTTGTCGCCCTTCTTCATCTGCACCTGTGCGAGATGGAAATGCGCCACCGCGAAAGGCTGGCCGCCGAGCGACAGCGCCGAGCGCAGCTCGCGTTCGGCGCGCTCCAGCTCGTCGGTCTTTTCCAGCGTGACGCCGAGATAAAGATGCGCGGCGGCTGAAGAGCTGTCGAGCGAAATCGCCTGGGTGAACTGCCCCAGCGCTTCCGAGAGATTATTCTGCTCAAGGTGGGCGATGCCTAAATTGAGCCTGGGGTTGAACACCTTCGGATTGATGTCGAGCGCCGCCTCGAACTCGGCGACCGCCGCGTCCAGTTGCTTGAGCTTGAGGTATTGCGCTCCCAGGTCGTTGTGCGCTCGCAGATAATTTGGAAAGATGGCCAGCGCCCGCTTGAACGCTTCGACCGACTCGGCGAGCTTGCCATCGCTGGCCAGGCGAGTCGCCTGCTCGTATTGCTTCCTCGCAGCCTCCGGCACTTTTTCGTCCGACTCTGCCGTCGAAACCACGTTGCCGGTGAGGTTCTTCTCTGCCGCGCTGCTTTTTTCGCGTAGCGCGATGGTCACGGTAATGCTCGCGCCGCGCGGCAGGAAGACCTGCTCGGTCGTCGGCTCGTAGAGCTTGGCGTCACCGACGACTTCAATGCTGTAATTGCCCGCCCGCAGGTTGCTGAAGGTGAAGCTGCCGTTATTGTCTGTGAAGCCCGCCAGGCCGGGATCGTTCAGCGTCGTCAGCGTAATCCGCACGCGGTTGTTGATCGAATGGCCCGAGGGCAGCGTCACATGGCCGGAGATGCTTCCGATCCCCGTGCTGTCTACGGTCGCCGAGCGCCTCGGCGCATTGTCCGATTGCGCCTCGGCGGCGGCGGCCAGCCCGACAAGGGCCAAAGCCAGGGCGCAACTGCGAAACAGCGTTGTTTGTAATGTCATCACCGTCCTCCGAAACTCAACGCTCAGATCGCGCGCGGCAGTCGAGAGCCGGGTGCCATCTGATAAGCGTGGTGAACCGACAGCGAGATATTCTATGCGAAATGATAGCGCGAATGAAGTGGAACCTTGACCATGCGCCGGCTCGCCGAATCCCGAAGAAAAAATTGGAGGCCGCCACCGTGCCCGGGTAACGACCTCGCCTCAAAGTTCAGAACAGAATGGTAGAGATTCTAAGGATGTGCGGCTTTACACATAGCAATCGCGATACCGCGACGCGAGCCGGCGGGCAAACCCTAGCCGGGCAAGCTTTTGGTCAAAATCGGCCGGCTGATCGCCGCGAGAAATATCCAAGATTCTGGAAGTTTTTACGAAAAATTGGAAGAAAGCCGCCGGGCCGCATTCAACGAATGGGTTTGTCGGCGCGCCGGATAAAACGCTCGTCACCCTTCTGATTTGTTCTCCCGGCCGGCGAGGCTGGTGATATAATGCGGTTTCCTTTTACCACGCCCGCTGTCCAATCCTTTGGAGGCATCTATGCGAAGGCTCATCATGATTGGCCTGCTTCTCATGGCGTTATGCGGCTCTGTATGGCCGCAGACGCAGAAGGCGGGCGAAGATCAGCCGGTGCGCATCAGCACCGAGCTGGTGCAGATCGATGTCGTCGTCACCGACAAGACGGGGCGCGTCGTCAAAGGGCTCACCAAGGACGACTTCGAGCTTTACGAGAACGGCAAGAAGCAGCTCGTCAGCTTCTTCGAGCTGGTTGACGCCGTCAAAGGCGAGCGACCGGGCCAGAAGGCGGCCACCGCTCATGAACACCTCCCCGATCATCCGCCGTCCGCGCAAGGGCCTGGCGAAGCCGACATCCGGCGCATCTTCGCCTTTATCATCGATGACCTGGAGATACGCGCGACTGACATGACCTTCGTGCGGCAGATGCTGACGAATTTCGTAGACAATCAGATGCAGCCGACCGATCTAGTGGCCATCGTGCGCACGGTCGGCGGCAAAGGCTTGCTCCAGCAGTTCACCACCGACAAAGAATTGCTGCGCCGCGCCATCGCCGCGCTCGGCCCATCCCCGCACGCCTTGAGCGCGTTTGAAGCGCCCGATTCCAGAACGCTCGGCGACATGCCGCAGCCAACGGGCGGCGGCGACACGGGCGGCGACATTAGCGGCGCGCAGTCGGACACCAACAGCATGTTGCGGGCCTATATGAGCCTGGGGACGGCGAGCTATGTCATCGATAGCCTAAGGCAGTTGCCGGGCCGCAAATCGATGATCCTGGTTTCGAGCGGCCTGCCGATCTTGAGCCCGAATCAGGGCAATTCCGCCGCCAACATCTCGAACTTTTTGAGTTCGCTGACCGATAAGGCGGCGCGCGCCGGCGTCGCCATCAACACCTTCGACATCCGCGGCATGAAAGCCCATAGCGGTGTGGCCGACTTTGCCGACACTGCCGGCGTCAGCGCACTAGGAACCAGCAGCCCACGGGCTTTCGGGCGGCTGCCCGACGATGCGCAGTTCGGCTACAAAACCCCTTTCGATGTGATTGAGGCGCAGCAAGGGTTGAGGACATTGGCGGCGGACACCGGCGGCCTTGCCATACTCAACAAGAATAACTTTGACGAAGGATTGGCGCAGATCATCGGCGCCAGCGAGGCCTATTATCTGCTCGCCTACACGCCGCTTGATCCCAGCTTTAAAGGCGACTTCCGCAAGATCGAAGTCCGGGTCAAGAACAAAGACCTGAGAGTCTACAGCCGGCGCGGTTACTTTGCGCGCGAGGAGCGCGCCGCTGCCGCGCCCGCCACCAAGCAGGAGCAGGTGCTTGCCGCCATCAAAGCGCCGGTCGCGCGCCACGACCTCGACCTTGAAGCGACCGTCACCTACAAAGCGGCGACGCCCAACAAAGGCGCGATAGACATCAACCTGATGATCGATCCGAAGAAGCTCACCTTCGAGGAGGTGAACGGCAGAGAGCAAGCCAACTATGACGTCGTCGGCTTCGTCTACGACGAGCTGGGACGATTGCGCGGCGGCTTCAGCCAGACGATCACCGCGAGCCTGACAGCCGAGCAGCTTGCGCAGGCGGCGGAAGAAGGCGGGCTGCCGTATTCGACGACGACGACGCTGCCGGCAGGCGTCTATCAGATTCGGCTCGCCGTCCGCGATAACAAAGCGGCGACCGTCGGCAGCGTTTCGCGCTACCTGGAGATTCCCAACCTGCTGCGGGCGGGATTCACCGCAAGCAGCCTGTTGCTGAGCGCGGCGTCGCCGGGAGAGGTCAAAGGAACCCCGACGCTGCTGACCGCAAGCCGGCGTGTGTCGCGCCGGCAAGACTTGCGCTATGCCGTGGTCATCTATAACCCGAAGCTCAGGGGCGGCCATCCGCAGGTGCGGACGCAGCTCGTCATCAGCCAGAACGGCCAGCCGGTATACAGAGAGCCGGAACAGGAGGTGGCGGCGGGCAACAACCCCACGCAGTTGATTAAGCTCGGCCAACTGGGGATGTCCAGGGTCAAACCCGGTCGCTACACCATGACGCTGCGAATCACGGATCAGCTTGCCGACAAAAAGGCAGTGCCGGTCATTCGTAGCATGGACTTCGTCGTGATAGACTAGACGACCATACCGTCAAAATCAGGAGGCACCTATGCGAAAAGTAATCGCGATCACTCTGCTCTTCATGGCGTTGTCTGGCCCGGCATGGCCGCAGACGCGGAAGGCGGGCGAAGACCAGCCGGTGCGCATCAGCACCGAGCTGGTGCAGATCGATGTCGTCGTCACCGACAAGACCGGACGCGTCGTCAAAGGGCTCACCAAGGACGACTTCGAGCTCTACGAGGGCGGCAAGAAGCAGCTCGTCAGCTTCTTCGAGTTCGTTGACGCCACCCAGCCGCGCGCCGCCAAAGACGCGGCCCGGGCAGAGGCGCCGAAACCGGGCGACACCGCGCCACAGGGGCTGAGCGAGCGCGATGTGCGGCGCATCTTTGCCTTCGTCGTTGACGACTTGACGACCCGTTACGAAGACCTGACCTACCTGCGGCAGATGCTGACGAATTTCGTAGACAATCAGATGCAGCCGACCGATCTGGTGGCCATCGTGCGCACGGTCGGCGGCAAAGGCTTGCTCCAGCAGTTCACCACCGACAAAGAATTGCTGCGCCGCGCCATCGCCACGCTGACGCCTTCGACGCACCCGCTCAGCGCATTTCATAACCCGGAGACGCCGAAACTCAACCCGCAGCCGGCCGGCACAGACATGAGCACCCAGCCCACCGACCAGGGCGATGACATTCCCGACACCGATAGCCCGCTCGACGACACCAACCGCATGCTGCGCTCCTACATGAGTCTCAGCACGGCGGGCTTCGTCATCGACAGCATGAAGCAGTTGCCGGGACGCAAGTCGCTGGTGTTAATCTCCGGCGGCCTGCCCATCTTCAGCACCAACCCGGGCACCGAGGCCGGCGCAGTGGCCGGCTTCCTTAACGTGCTTACGGACAAAGCGACGCGGGCCGGCGTCGCCATCAACACCATGGACATTCGCGGCCTGCAAGCCTACAGCGGCGTCGCCGGCTTTGAAGACACGCCGGCACGCAGCGCCATGGGCGGCAGCAGCACGGTGTCTGACCCCATCGCGGGTTCGAGCAACCGGAACAGCAGCGGCTTTGGCCGCGTCCCTGATGACTCGCAGTTCGGCTATAAGAATCCCTTTGACCAGTTAGACGCACATATGGGATTGCGTGTGCTGGCTTCGACGACCGGCGGCATTGCGGTTCTGGGAAAGAATGATTTTGACGACGGCCTGCGCAAGATCATTCAGACCAGCGAGGGCTATTACCTGTTGGCCTACACGCCGACAGACGGCAAATTCAACGGCGACTTTCGCAAGATCGAGGTGAAGGCCAAAGGCGACGGCTTGAAGATCTACAGCCGGCGCGGTTATCTGGCGCGCGCCGATGCGCCCGTTGCGGCGCCGACGACCAAGCAGGAACAGATGCTGGCGGCCATCAAGTCGCCGCTGGCGCGCCGCGATGTCAGCCTCGACGCGATGGTGCTGTACAAGCCGGTGGGGCAGAATCAGGGCGGCATCGATATCCACCTGGTCATCGATCCGAAGAAGCTGCGCTTCGAGCAGGTAGGCGACAAGCAACAGGCCGACCTTGACGTCGCCGGATTTGTCTTTGACCAGTTCGGGAAATTGCGCGGCGGCTTCAGCGAGACATTGCGGCCCGACCTGACGCCCGCCGACTATGGCCGGGTGACCAAAGATGGGCTGCCCTATGCGGCGCAGACGACGTTGCCGCCGGGTGCCTATCAGATTCGCATCGCGGTGCGCGACAACAAGACCGAAAGCATCGGCACGCTGTCGCGCTACCTCGAAGTCCCGGACCTCTCCAAAGGTCGGCTGACCGCCAGCAGCCTGCTGCTTGCCTCGGTGCCCGTCGGCGAGACCAAGGCCGAAGCGCCGACGCCGATCACCGCCAACCGCCAGATGTCGCGCAAGCAAGACCTGCGCTACGCGGTGATTATCTACAACGCCAAATTAAAAGACGGCAAGCCGCAGGTGCAGACGCAGATGACGATCAGCCAGAACGGCCAGACGCTCTTCAAACAGCCCGAAGAAGCGGTGACGCCCGCGGGCAAAGATGCGGCGCTGGTTAAGTGGGGGCAGTTGGGATTATCGGGTGTCAAGCCGGGGCGCTACACGATGACCATTGTGGTCACCGACCAGCTCGCCGATAAGAAGGCGCAGACCGTCACCCGCAGCATGGACTTTGTGGTCGTGAATTAGAGCGCCTTTCGATTGCGTTTGCCGTGTAGCGCAATGCGGTTAGATTGCGCGAGTCGCAGCGCAATCTAACCGCATTGCGCTACAGGCGTTGAGCGAAACAAAAAGGGAGGGACTCCGAGAGTCCCTCCCTTTTTTATGCCTCGAAGGCGCGGTCGGCTAGAAGATGAACTTCGCGCCGATCTGGATCGCACGCCGCGCGTACTCGCTTTCGCCGTAGAGGTTGAAGTTGATGCCGGCATTCTCGACGATGGTGCCGGGCACCGCGCCGCCGGCGATCAGGCCGACCGACGGGTTCGGGTGGTTGAAGGCGTTGAAGGCATCCATGCTCAGGCGGAAGGTCATCTTCTCCCTGATCTTGAAGTTTTTGTAGATGCCGAGGTTGATGTTGTTGAGGATCGGCCCGGCTTCGTTGTTGCGACCGACGGTGCCGTACGGGGTGTTGAACAGCTGTGCGGCACCCGGCCCGTTGACGATGTAGCGCACCTGATCCTTGGTCACGGCAACGACCTTGCCGAGGTTGATCTGTGCGAAGTCATAGAAGCCCTTCGGATCGGCAATCGGAGCACCGAAGACGATCTTGGCGTCAACCTGGCTGATGCCGACCGTCTCGCGCGGCGCCTTCGGGTTGCCGTAGAACGGGCGGTTGGTCTCGACACTGCCGATGAAGGTCGAGTCCCAGGTGACATCGGTGTAGCCCGTGCCCAGGAACGACGGCCCCCAGGCCGAGAACGGCGTGAAGCGCTGGCCCTGCGCCAGCAGGTAGGTGCCGTTGAGCTGCCAGCCGCCGGCAAGCTTACCGAGCAGGCTGTGGTTGTTCTTCAACAGCGGGATGTCCCAGATGAAGTTCGCCGCAAACGCGTGGCGGCGGTCAAACTGCGAGTAGCCGCGCTCGTTGCCGTTGGTGTCGAACGGATTCTCTGAGCCGATGGCATCGTTGAAGGCGAAGACTTCGCTGGCGTTGTCGAGCGCCTTCGACCAGGTATAGGCGAGGCCGAAGTTGAGCTGGTTGGCGATGCGCGCGTCATAGCGCGTTTGCAGCGCGTGGTAGATCGATTGCGCCGTGTTGTCGCGAATGCGCAGCAGCGCCTGCGGCAGCACGCGCCCGACGCAGGTATTGGCCTCGTTGAGGATGCCTGCCGGTGTGGCCGGGTCATCGACGCAACCACCCTGGCCGGCCACCTGCGGCGTCAGCCCCGCGGGCACCAGGTTCGGGAAACCCGGGAAGGTCACCCCGCCCACCGTGAAGCCGTTCTTCAGGCGGTCGATGCGCGGGTTGCCGTTGTGGGTCGCGAACAGCGAAACGCCATGCGTGCCGACGTAGCGCACTTCGACGACATTGTTGCGGGCGATCTCGCGCTGAATTCTCAGCGACCACTGCTCGGAGTAGGGCGAGTGGAAATTCGGCGTTACCAGCGTCTCGTTGAAGAACTTCGGATTGTAGGTGTTGCGCGCGACGATGCCGCTGGCGGTGGCAAAGTCCTGCACCGACTGGCCGTTCAGGCCGGGCAGCGGGAAGGCCACCGTGCCGGTCCCGGCGTTGAGCGTCGTGCTGTTGAAGACCATCGGCGACGAGGTCGAGATGTTGAGCATGATGTTGTAGAAGACGGGGTCATAAGCGATTGAATAACCGCCCGAAATCACCGTCTTGTCCTGCTCGCCGAACAGCATCTTGCCGAGGCCGCCGCTGCCAAAGCGCGGGCGCCAGGCGAAGCCTAAGCGCGGCGCGAAGTTGTTCTTGTCCGCCGGCAACTGCGGCTCGGTGCGCGCTTCGAGCGGCAGGCTCTGCTTCCAGAGCGCCTGCGCCGGATCGGACTCGCGCGCCACGCTGAGCTTGTTCAGCGTGTTGATAGGTTGCCCCGTGTACTCGTAGCGCATGCCGAGGTTCAACGTCAGGTTGTCCTTGATGCGCCAGTCGTCTTGCAGGTAGTAGAACTGGTCGGTCTCGCCATAATCGATGGTCACCTGGCCGGCGGCAACGATGGCGCGCTGCGGGCGATTCTGGATCAGCCCCTGGGCTGCCGTCGTCGAGCCGATGGCGTTGAAGGTGAACGCGCCATTGACGTTCGGCAGGAACGGCACCGAGTTGGTCAGCTTGCGAATGTCGGCGCCCATCTTGAGCTGGTGGCGGCCCAGGGTCTTCGAGAAGTTGTCCTGGAACTGGTAGACGGTGACGACGCGGCCTTGCGGCAGGTTGGTCGCCGGGCCAATGGTTTGCAGCGAGGTGTTGGTCACGCTGCTGCGAATGCCTGTGAAGGCGATGTTCGGCAGGGTCTGGCCCAGGTTGGTGACGGGGTCAGGAATGCAGGTAGCGAACTTGCCTTCGCAGCCGCCGCCGAAGATGACGCTCAGGCGGTTATAGATGAACTTGAACTCGTTGACCGCCGTGTTGCTGATCTGGCTGGTCCAGCTGGCGCTGCTGATCTTGCTGTTGGTCGGCAGGTTGCTCATGTTGCCCGCCGATGCGGTGCTGGTGTTGACGTTGACGTTGTCGGCCTTCTGATAAAGCTGGCGATACCAGACCGAGTTGTTGTTGTTGATCCGCCAGTCGCCGCGGGCGCTGAACTCCGGCGCGTTGAGCTGCTGCGGGAAGGTGCGCTCCGGGTAGAGCACGTGGAAGGGGACGCCGTTGATCGTCACAAACTCGTTGGTCGGCTTGTCCTTGCGGAACGTCACCGTGCCGCCGCCGGCGTTCGGGACGGCGAAGGCCGAGAGGTTGCGTAGCGCCTGCAAGGCCGGGTTGCTGCTGTAGCCGGGCAGGGTCTCAAGCTTCGGCAGGTCTTCGGGCGCGATGGTCGGGTTGGCGCCCTGGGTAAACGCGCTGATCCGGTCCTTGATCTCCTGGAAGCTGCCGAAGAAGAAGAGACGGTCCTTGATGATCGGGCCGCCGATGGTGCCGCCGAAGACGTTATAGATGCGCGGCGGCGGGCCGCTGCGACCACTGCGTTTCTCGATGTTGTCGAGCGTGTCCAAGAAGTTGCGATTGCGATGATATTCAAAGGCAGTGCCGTGGAAGGCGTTGGTGCCTGACTTGGTGACGATGTTGACGACGGCACCCTGGTTGCGCCCATATTCGGCAGAGAAGTTATTGGTGATGACCTGGAATTCGGCGACGATGTCTTGATTATCAACGAAGTAGTTCGGGCCGCCGAGCGACAGGTCGTTATTGTCGCCGCCGTCAATCGTGAAGTTATTCGAGCGGGCGCGATTGCCGTTGACCGAAAAGGTCGTGCCGTTGCCGTTGACGTTGCCGACGCCAGGGATGACGCCGGGCGATAGCAACGCGAGCGTATCGATGCCGGCGCCGGCGATGTTCGACGGCAGCTCGGCGACTTTGCGCGCCTCGAAGGTGCTCGATACCTGCACCTGTTCTTTCTGGATCAGCTCTTCGCCGCTTGCCGTCACGGTCACGGTTTCGGTGAGCTGGCCGGCCTGCAACGCTGCATCAATTGAGGTATCCTGGCCGAGGCTGATCGTGACCTGCTGGAACTCTTGCTTCTTGTAGCCCTGCTTCTGAACGACCAGCGTATAGACGCCGGGTTTGAGGCGGGGGAAGTTGTAGAGGCCATCGCTATTGGATTTGGTCTTGGTATCCGAGCCCGTGGCGGCCTCCGTCGCCGTCACATCGGCATCGGGGATGACCGCGCCGGTCGAATCCGTCACCACTCCCCTGAGTGAGCCCGTCGTCGCTTGCGCCATCGCGACGGGCACCGTAATGGGGAACAGGAGCGCGAAGGCCGTCAGGAAGATAGCTGCTGAGGCCAGCTTTTTCGTTCTGCGAAGTCGTCTCATGGTTTTCCTCCTAAGTGAAAAGAAGTGATTGACACATTGGCTGCATCAGCTTCTAGCCAACAACCGCTCGTCGTAGATATATGTGCTTAAAGGATTGAGGAAACCGAAAAAAACAGACTACAGGAACCGAATATTCGGCAAAAGACGTGCCAGTTGTCAAGCTCATTCCCGGCGCTTTATTTGATAGGAGTTAGCTCGGCGGCGGCGGCAAGCCGTCGAAAAACTCTCCATTAATCTGGAAACCCTTACGAAAAAATGGATATGCCTGGCCGCCGCCTTCAGCCCTTGCCGCGCTCACCGTTCGTGATCTCTGAAGCCACGGGCTCGCCCCGCGCCAAATTCCGGCAGCGCATTTTATTGACACCGCCAGTCGCCCTATTGTTAAATGGATGTTTGAGTTTTTAGTGGCAAGACGAGAGTGGCCTTTGAAGCAGCACCGTAACCTCACAATCGGAAATAGCAAGCGAGCGCGGGTCTCGGCGCTCGTCTGTCTCTGCCTGATGCTGCATGCGCTGTTCGTCTGCCTGACGCACCACCACGACGCGCCGCCGCTCGGGCAGGCTACGGTCATCGCCTCAAGCGACAGCAACTCGCCTTCGGCGAAAGACACCGGCAGCGACGCCGGCTGTCTGTCTTGCCGCCTGCAACGCACCTTCGTCGCCGACCCACACACGGCGGCCTTCGCCCCAGAACCCCTAGCCGAAGCGCTGCTCTACCAGACGCTGCTGGCCGAGCCGCACACACAGCAGTGGGCCGCCTCGCGCTTCGGTCGTGCCCCACCGCTCGATTAATTCCGAACCATGTCTCTCGGCTTTCGAGGATGCGCGCAAAACGGGCGCGGCGGCCTCGAAAACCTTACCTTGCGCACCGGCTTGCAGTGGAGCGGCGCGCGGGCTGTTCAGCAGCGGCGCAAATTCTTTAGCGCGCCGTTGACGCTTTCCGGTCGCAGGACTGGCGAAGCGGCTTTGAAATAGACCTTCTGCTGATTAATAAGGAGAGATGCTTATGCAAGCAATACGTACCTTCATGGCCGGAACCGTGGGATTGACAGGCGCTCTGGCCTGCCGCTTTTTTTCTCGAAGGCTGGGAGCCTTGGCCGTACTCTTCATCTTTGCCGCAAGCTCGACGAGCGGCGTTCTCCCAGCCCTGGGGCAATCGCTGGGAACGGCAGGCACCGTAGCGGGAACCATCACAGACCCCAGCGGCGCGGTCATCTCTAGCGCTACGGTGACGCTCGAAAACCGTACCACGGGCTACACGCGCACGGTGACGACCGACCAGACGGGCGCCTTCCGCTTCGACAACGTGCCGCCGAATCGCTATAGCTTGAGCGTCTCGGCGAACGGCTTCAGCCCGGCGCAGCAGATCATCGATGTGCGCTCATCCGTGCCGATGAACCTGGGAAAGATTGCTCTCGCCGTCAGCGGCACGAGCGCCTCGGTTGAGATCAACGCCGGCGAGGCGCTCATTGAAAATGTCCCCTCGTCGCACGTTGACGTTGACCAATCGCGGATTGAGAAGATGCCCATCCGGACACCCGGCAATGGCTTGAGCGATGTCGTCACCCAGTCCGCGCCGGGTGTCGCCGCCGACTCCAATGGCTTCTTTCACCCGCTCGGCGATCACGCAGAATCCTCGATCTCGCTCGACAACCAGCCGATCACCGATCAGCAGAGCAAGGCCTTCTCGACGCAGATTCCAGTTAATGCTATTCAATCGCTGGAGGTCGTCACCGGCTCGGTGCCCGCGGAATTCGGCGACAAAGCCAGCCTGGTCATCAATGCCATCACCCGGTCAGGCCTCGGACTGAACAAGCCGACCGGCAGCCTGTCGGCGCTCTACGGCTCATTCGGCTCGACGCAAGAAGAGGCGACCTTCGGTTTCGGCGGCGCCAAGGCGGGCAATTTCGCGGCCTTCAACTTTGAGCGCTCCGGTCGTTTCCTCGACCCACCGGAGCCCACCCCCTTGCATGACGAGGGCAAAACCTTCGGCATCTTTGATCGGCTCGATTACAATCCCACGGCCAGCGATGCGCTGCACCTGAATCTCTATTTTGTGCGCAACTTCTTCCAGGTGCCGAACACCTTCGATCAAGAAGCGCTCGGACAGAACCAGCGCCAGTTGGTGCATTCGATCAACATCGCCCCCGGCTACGTGCATACGTTCAATCAGTCAACCCTGTTGACGATCAATCCCTTTTACCGGCTCGATACGGTCAAGTACTTTCCGAGCGCCGACCCGTTCTCTGACGAGACGCAAACGATTGCCCAGTCGCGCCGTTTGAACAACATCGGCGTTAAAGCTGATGTCGCTTACAACCACGGTATTCACAATGCCAAGGTCGGCGTGCAGATTCAGCACACTTTGTTGACCGAAGGCTTTCAGTTCGGCATCACCGACCCTGGCTTCAATGATCCCACGAGTCCGGACTTCATCCCGGACCTGCTGCCATTCGACCTGACACGCGGCGGCAACCTGTTCACCTTCCATGGCCATGCAGACATCAAGCAGGAAGCCGTCTACGCGCAAGACCTGATCACCCTACGCAACCTGGCGCTCAATCTCGGCTTACGTTACGACAACTATGACGGCATTAGTCACGGCAACCTGTTGCAGCCGCGCCTCGGCGTCTCGTATAACATCAAGGCGACGAACACTGTCTTGCGCGGCTCGTACACGCGCCATTTCGAGACGCCTTACAACGAGAACCTGGTGCTGTCGAGCGCGACCGGCGCCAACGGTCTCGCCAATGGTATCCTCGGCGAAGCGATTTCCGAGCCGTTGAAGCCTGGCCGCCGCAATCAGTTCAACGTCGGCATCCAGCAGAGCCTCGGGCGCTACTTCGTTATTGATGGAGATTACTTCTGGAAGTACACGCGCAACGCTTACGACTTCAATGTAATCTTGAATACACCGATTACCTTTCCGATCTCCTGGGACAAATCAAAGATCGATGGGGTAGCGGTGCGCCTGACGCTGGCCAACTACAAAGGCTTGTCGGCCTATTTCACTGCCGGGCACACGCGGGCGCGCTACTTCCCGCCCGAAACCGGCGGCCTGTTCTTCAACTCCGACTTGCCGGCGGGCGTCTTCCGCATCGATCACGACCAGGCGTTTCAACAGACCACGCAGGTGCAGTATCAGTTTCACCAGTTTAAGCGGCTGATGCCGTATGTCGCATTCTCATGGCGCTATGATAGCGGATTGGTCGCCGGCTCGGTGCCCGACTTCGCCACGGCGCTGACATTGACGCCGGATCAGCAAGCGCAGATCGGTTTGTTTTGCGGCAGCGTCTTTGCGACGCCGACCGCGGGGCTGACCGACTGCACCGACGCAAATCGAGGAGCGACGCGAGTACGCATCCCCGCCGATGGCACTGAAGACGACGACCACAACCCGCCACGCATCGCGCCGCGTCACCTGTTCGACCTGAGCGTCGGCACAGATAACCTGTTCCGCACCGAGCGCACGAAAGTGACGCTGCGGCTGACGGCGGCCAACCTGACGAACAAAGTGGCGCTGTACAATTTCCTCTCGACCTTCAGCGGCACACACTTCGTCCCGCCGCGCGCCTTCCAGGCGCAAATGGGAATCACCTTCTGATTACTGAGCGCAAGCTCCAGTCTTCGAGCCTGATTTCACTCAGGCTCGAAGACTGGGTTCTACATTACAACCCGCCAGGTAGCGACCACTCCCCTATTGCCTTCGTAAGCTATCAGTGTAAAATCATCGGGCTTTGAAAGCGCCTGTGATACCCGAAGCGATTGAAGCCTACCGCGACCAGACGTGGCGGCGCGCTGCCGACCTGCGCGTCGAAACGGCTGTGGATGCCGAGCGCTTGATTGAAGCCGCGGGTTTCTGTGCGGCGATGACTGACGCGCGGCGCGGCGGCCCGTCACTTTACGTCGCGGTCTGCGGACGGCGCGACGCCTTCATGCCGCGCAACGTCCAGAAAGACCCTGAAAGCAGTCTCTCCTGGGTGCTCAAAGACGAGGTGATGCGGCGCGGCATGGTCTATTACGCGAAGCTCGCCAAAGGGCGCGCGACCTTTGTGGCGCGTCGCCTGGTGCCACACTTCAATGCGCTCTGGGGGGTGCCGCGGCGGCGCGAAGGCGAGGCGTTTTCCGACGACGCCCGCGCCATCTTGAAAGTGCTGCGCCGCGAATGGGAGATGGCCACTTGCGACCTGCGCATGGAATCGGGCATCACCGACCGCGCCCGCTTTACTCGCGCAATGGACGAGCTGCAACGCACTTTCAAAGTCATCCCCGCCGAAGTCTTGTACGAGCCCTGGTTCACCTACATCTGGATGCTGGCCGAGGGCCGATTCGCCGACGAGCTGGCCGTGAAAGTGAGGCGCGAGGTGGCGCTCAAAGAAGTGGCGCGGGCTTTCCTGAACGGTGCAGGCATGACGGTGCGCGGCGAGCTGGCGCGCTTGAGCGGGCTGTCGCGCCCGGACGCCGGCCTTGGCAACCAGGCGCTCGTCAAAGAAGGGTACGCCGAACGCCTGGCTGAAGGCGTCTACCAGTTGAGCGATTTCGCGGAGCGCCGGCAATCAATAGATTGAAGCTGACCGCCTTCTGAAACGACAGCTCCGTAGGAGCGCAATGTCGCTATTGCGCCCCTACGGAGCTTGATGAATAAACCGACCCGGTGACGATAAATATCACGCTCCTAACGGAGCTGACTTTTCTGACACGCTCTATAAACATGACGTCCCTAGCGGGACTTCTCAGAATCACTCTCAGGCTGCCACTTGTATTCCATGTAATGCGCGGTCTGCGCGGCGGCTTCGCGCCCCAGCAGCTTGTCAACGACGTGCAGCGATGCGTCAATCCCCGCCGAGACGCCGGCAGCGGTGATGATTTTGCCATTGTCAACGAAGCGGCGATTTTCCAGCACCGTCGTCTTTGGCGCTTCCTGCCGCAGAGAAGCGATGGCGCTCCAGTGCGTCGTCGCTTCGCGCCCATCGAGCAGGCCGGCTTTCGCCAGCAGGAACGCGCCGGTGCAGACCGACATCACCACTTCGGCCTTTTGCGACGATTGCTTGATCCAGTTGATCACTGCCGGGTCGCCGAGCGGAACATCGGTTCTGCCGCCCGGCAGGATGACCACATCCGGCGGCGGGCAATTGGCAAAGGTATATTGCGGCTTGATGGTCAGGAAGCCCTGGCTAGTGACCTCGCCTGCCGAGGCCGCGACCGTGTAAACGTCGAACGCCTGGCGGTGATCGGCGGCGGCGAAGACTTCGCCCGGCCCGGAGAAATCGAGCAGCTCGACGCCTTCGTGAATCAGAATCGCTACCTTGCGTTTGGCTTTCATTGTTGCCGCCTCGCCCGACGGTGCCGCCGTCCGCGAAGAAGAGGCGTCGGCGGTCGGCGAATCGAGCGCCCCCACCATCAGGAAAGATGTAAAGCCGATCATGGCGATCAGCCCCAGAATTGCCAGTGAGAAAAGTAATCGCTTGAACATACAGCCCTCCGCAACCAGCAAAGCAAGAGGGAGAGGCGACTATGAATCGCCCCTCCCTGTCGTGCCGGTTATTCGGCCCTGAGCGCCAGCATCGGGTCAATCGCCGTCACCCGGCGGGCCGGCAGCAGGCACGCCAGCATCGCCACCGCGACCAGCACCGCGGCGACCGCAATGAAGGTCAGCGGGTCGCCCGGCTTGACCGCGAACAACAGCGACGACATCATCCGCGCAAGCAAAAACGCGCCCACCGCGCCGGCAGCCAGCCCGAGGCCAACCAGCGTCATCCCTTGCCGCACGACCATGAGAATGACATTTCTGGAAGTGGCTCCCAGAGCCATTCTCACGCCGATCTCGTGCGTTCGCTGGGTGACCGTCAGCGCCATCACGCCGGCAATTCCCGCCGCCGTGATGACCATCGCCAGCGCCGCAAACAATCCGAGCAGCAGCGCCGTCACGCGCGGCGAGGCTAAGGATTCATCGCGCACCCGCTCAAGCGTCTGCACATTATCAACGGCGGTTTCGGGGTCTACGTCATAGACCGTCTGCCGCAGCATTTGCGCCATGGCCATCGGCGCGGTCGCCGTGCGCACCAGCAATTGGCCGACGCCGGGATTCTGCGCGTGCGGCGTGTAAAGCTCGGCGGTCGGCTCGTGGTCGAGGCCGTACTGCTTGACATCTCCGACGACGCCGACAATCTTCAGCCAGTGTTCGCCGCGGTCAAAGGTGACGCGCCGATCAATCGGGTCTTCGTCGCCCCAGTACTGCCGCGCCAGCGTCTGGTTGATGATGGCGACGCGCGGCGCTTTGTCGTTATCGTTTTCGACAAACGCCCGGCCTTTGACCAGCGGCAGGCGGATCGTCTCGAAGTAATCGGGCGTCACCGTCCGCGTGTCGGCAGTCAAAGGCGGCGCGCCGCTCTCCTGCGGTCGGCTTTCGATCTCGAAAGTCTGCGAGAAAGGCCCGAAGCGGATGCTGTTGGCGTTCAGCGGATAGGTCGAGCCGAGCGCCGCCGACAGCACGCCGGGCTGCGCCTTGACGCGGTCGAGCAGCCGCAGCATGAAGTCGCGATACTGCTCGGTCGTCGCATGGCGCGACCAGTTCGAGCTGACGCGCATGGTCAAGACACTCTCAGGGTTGAAGCCGGGGTTGACCGCTTGCAGCTTGACCAGGCTACGCAGCATCAGCCCCGCGCCGATCAGTAGCATAAACGACAAGGCGACCTGCGCCACCACTAGCAAGCTGCGGGCGCGGTGACGCATGGCGCCCGCCGTCGTGCGGCTGTTTTCCTTGAGCGCCCCGGCAAGGTTTCTGTCCGAGCCGAGCGCCGGCAGCAAGCCAAAGATGATGCCTGTGCCGAGCGAAACTACGAGCGTGAACAATAATACAAAACCGTCAATGCTGATCTCGTGAGCGCGCGGCGTAAAGCGCTCCGCAAAGTTGACGAGCAACTGCAAGCCCCAGGCGGCGACCAGCAAGCCGACGGCGCCGCCGGCCATCGCCAGTAGCGTGCTTTCGGTGAGCATCTGGCGGACCAGCCGCCCGCGCCCCGCGCCCATCGCGGCGCGTATGGCCATCTCGCGCTCGCGCCGCATCAGCCGCGCCAGTGTAAGGTTCGCCACATTGGCGCAGGCGATCAGCAGCACCAGGCCGGCGGTGCCGAGCAGGATCAAAAACGTCGGCTTCGCCCGCCGCGTCAGTTCTTCCTGCAAGGGCGCCAGGGTCGCCGCATAGCCGCGATTTTCGGGATAGGCGTCCGGGTAAGCCTTCTGCAAATTGCCGGCGATGCCCGATAGCTCGGCGCGCGCCTGCTCGACGGTCGCCCCCGGTTTCAGCTTGCCGAAGACGTTCATCATGCGAAACGTGCGGTTGGCGATGAAGCGATCCGACGAGCGCGTCGGGCAAGCCACGGTCGGCATATAGACATCGCTTTCGCTCGGGTACTGCGGGATCGGCGGCAGTACGCCGATGACCGTGTGCGGCTTGTCATTCATGCGAAAGACGCGGCCGACGATGTTCGGGTCGCCCTTGTATTGCTGCTTCCAGTAGTTGTAGCTGAGGACCAGCACGGCGTCGGCGCCTTTCTCGTCGTCGCTCGGCAGGAAGGTGCGCCCGTAGAGCGCCTGGATGCCGAGCATGTCGAAGAAGTTCGCCGAGACCACTGCCGTCTGCACGCGCTGCGCCTCTTCGCCGCCGAGTAAGATAAACGACATGGAGTGATGCTCGACCACCTGATCGAGGGTCTGCGCCTGCTCGCGATAGTCGTTGATCTCTTTAACCGAAAAGCCCATGTCTTCGACGCGGGCGAGCGGCGCTTGCTGATGCAGGATGACCAGCCGGTTGCCGTCCGCATAAGGCAGCGGGCGCATCAGCACGCCGTAGATGACGCTGAAGATAGCGGTGTTGGCGCCAATCCCTAAGGCCAACGTCAGCAGCGCCACGAGCGTGAAACCGGGATTGCGCCTGAGAACCCGCGCCCCATAGCGCAGGTCTTGCAGCGAGGTTTCGATCAAGCGCCCGCCGCGCGCATCGCGGCACTGTTCCTTGGTCAGCTCGACGCCGCCAAAGCTGCGCAGCGCCGCCTGACGGGCCGCCGACTCGCTCAAGCCGCGGGCGCGGTTTTTACGGGTTTCCATTTCGAGGTGAAAGCGCAGCTCGGCGTCCATCTCACTCTCTCTCTGGTTGCGGCGCAAGACGGCCTGCGTGATGCGCGAAAGTTTTCTGAACATCTAACCAACCTCCGGCTAAGTTGCTTGGAGCACTTGCGTGATCGCTGTCGAGAGCCGCCTCCAGTTTTCCTCTTCTTCGGCAAGTTGTTTGCGCCCGGCGCGAGTGAGCGAATAATACTTCGCCTGGCGGTTGTTATCAGAGCTGCCCCACTCGGTCGCCACCCAGCCTTTCTCTTCAAGCCGGTAGAGCGCCGGATAAAGCGAGCCCTGATTGACATTAAGCACGCCGTCCGAAATCTGCTGGATGCGCTGCGCGATGCCCCAGCCATGCTCCGGCTCAAGGGCCAGCGTCTTCAGGATCAGCATGTCGAGCGTGCCTTGCAGCAAGTCGGACTTCTGCTTCGCCAGGTCGGAGTTTTGCTTGGCCATGAATCCCCCCTAGACTTTCTACAGGAAGCGAGTGTAGACCGCCTCCTGTAGATTGTCAAGGGGAAAGACGGAGGCTAGTCGTCGAGGGCCGAGAGGACTTGCTGGCGGGTGCGGCTGACCAGCTCGGCGACGTTGTCGCGCGCATAGCCGGTGGTCGGGATGGGGTCGTGGATGGTCAGTCGCACGGTCGAAGGGTGTACTTCGATTTTGGCCTTCGGCATGATGCGCGTGGCGCCGGCGACCGTCACCGGGACGATGGGAACGCCCGCCTCGATGGCCATCATGAAGGCGCCCTTCTTAAACGGCAGCAGGCGGCCATCGGGCGAGCGCGTGCCTTCGGGATAGACCACGTAGGACTTGCCGCGGCGCAGCATCTCGGTCGCCACCTTGGCGCTTTCGACCGCCGACGGGCTGTTGCTGCGATCAACCGGGACGACGCCCATCAGGCCGATGCCGTAACCGAAGATCGGGTATTTGAAGACCTCTTTCTTGGCCAGGTAGCCCGGATTGCGCCCGAGGTAGGTGACGAACAGCGGCACTTCGATCAGGCTCTGATGATTCGGCGTGAAGATGTACGCCTGCGCCGGGTCGAGATGGTCGCGGCCCGTGACTTCGACCTTGACGCCGACTAGCCGGAGACCGAGCCGCACGAAGACGCGCACCGGCGCGTAGATCATGTTCTCGTTGCCGGTCAGCAGCCGCAGGGCGATCAGGAACGGCGCCAGCAGGCCGATGGCCGTGAACCAGAAGGCCAGTAAAAAAATTCCGCGCCAGCGCGCCATCGTCAAAGCGTTTCCTCTTTGGGATGAATTCAACCCTGGCGCCGGCCACCGCGCCAGCCTTCAGCCGCGGTCGCGCCAATTAGCGCAAGCCTAACAGATGTGCTAGGCTCTTTCCATCTTGAGCGCCGGGCGCCGCCCGCGCAATTCAACCTTGAGGAGCATCAACGCCGATGATGCCACGCTCTCGCCACCTTTACACACTGCCGCTGGCCGCGCTGCTGCTTGGCCTGACGGCGGCGACCGTGCCGGCCCGACAAACGGCCGACCTTAAAGCGGCGCACCTGGCTTCGGCTACAGAAGCCGCCGCCGTGCCGTCGCCGCGCGAGGTGCTCGGCTTTGCGCCGGGCGACGACCGCAAGCTCGCCGACTGGTCGCAAATCGTCGCTTACTTCAAGCGGCTCGGCGAAACGTCGGCGCGCGTCTCGGTGCATCAGCCGGGACTGACGACCGAGCGCCGCCCGTTCATCGTCGCCATCATCTCGTCGGAAGAAAACATTCGCGACTTGCCGCGCATCCGCGAAGCCCAGCGCCGGCTCGCCGACCCGCGCTTGATCAGTAGCCGCGAAGAGCGCGAGCGGCTGATCCGCGCGACGCCTGCGGTCGTCGCCATCACCTGCTCGATTCATTCGACCGAAATCGTCGCTTCGCAGATGTCAATGGAGCTGGCTTACAGGCTGGCGAGCGACGACGCGCCGGCGACCAGAGAGATGCTGCGCCGCACGGTGCTGGTGCTGGTGCCTTCGGTCAATCCGGACGGCATAGATATCGTCACCAACTGGTATCGCAAGACGCTCGGCACGAAATACGAAGGCAGCAGCCCGCCTGTGCTCTATCATCACTACACCGGCCACGACGACAACCGCGACTGGTTCATGCTGACGCAGGTCGAAACGCAGATCGTCTCGGCGCTCTTCTGGCGCGAGTGGTTTCCCGAAGTCGTCTACGACGTGCATCAGCAGGGGCAGTTCGGCTCGCGCATGTGCGTGCCGCCGTTCTTCGACCCGTCGAACCCGAACATCGATCCGACGATCTTGCGCACGGTCGGCGCGCTCGGCTCGCAGATGGCGCTGAATCTTCAAGCCGCCGGGTTCAAAGGCATCGTCACGAATTCAACTTATGACACGTGGTGGCACGGCGGCTTGCGTACCGCGCCTTACTATCACAATGCCGTCGGCATATTGACCGAAGCCGCGTCGGTGAACATCGCCACGCCGATGGAGATCAAGCGCGAGCAGTTGCGCTCGCCGACGCGCGGCCTCGCTGATCCGCTGGTGGCGGCGACCAATTATCCAGACCCGTGGCAGGGCGGCGCGTGGACGATGCGCGACATACTGAACATGGAACTGGTGACGACGCGCACGGCGCTCGAAGAAGCGGCGCTGCATCACGATGAGTATGTTCGTAATTTCGTGGCGGTCGCCGAGCGCGCCATCGAAGCCGGCAAGCATGACGCGCCGTATGCTTACGTCGTGCCTGCGGGGCAACACGATCAGCCGACCGCCGACAAGATGATCGACATCCTGATTCAGCAGGGCGTCGAAGCACACCGCGCGAAATCTGACTTCACGATTGATGGCAAGAAGTACGCGGCGGGAAGTTATGTGATCCTGCTCGCACAACCTTACCGCGCGAACGTGAAATGCTTGTTCGAAGCGCAGCATTATCCCGACCGCCGCATCTATCCGGGCGGCCCTGCCGAGCAGCCTTACGACGTGGCCGGCTGGACACTGCCGATGACGATGGGTGTTGATTACGCCGAAGCGGGCAAGCCGTTCGATGCGGACTTAGAAAAGCTCAACCACGAATTTGCCAACCTCCGCAGCGTCTCGTGGATGACAGGTCCGGCGATGCGGTTCTTTGTCTCAGCCGATGCCAATAAAACTTTTGATTTCGTCAATGCGCTCTTCAGCTCGCCGTATAAAGTCTGGGTTTCGAGGCTTGCGCAGGCAGTGAGTGCTGGTGGAAGAGAGTACCCGGCGGGAACCTTCGTTGTGAGCGGCGAATCAACAGGCGTTCAAAGTAAACCAACTAGACCTGCGCGGACGGAATCAAAGATTCGGGCTTTCACGAACAGTATTTCATCCATTGCTGTGACGCGAAACGTCAGGCTGGAGCGTGTACCCGATAAAGACTCCCCCAGCAATCTGCCTGCTGTTGCCAAGCCCGTCATCAAGCCGCGACTGGCGCTCTATCGTAGCTGGGTGGCTTCGATGGATGAAGGCTGGACGCGATGGGTGCTTGAGCAGTTCGGCTTCGATTACAAGAACGTCTATGACGCAGACGTGCGCGCCGGCAATCTCAAAGAGAAGTTTGATGTCGTCATCCTGCCCGACCAATCCATGCAACAGATCGTCAGCGGCAACCGCGCCGGCTCGTATCCCGAAGAATACACCGGCGGCATCGGCGAAGAGGGAGTCGCGGCGCTGCGCCGTTTCGTCGAAGCCGGCGGCGTGCTGGTCTGTCTCGACTCGGCGACGGAGCTGGCGTTAAAACGTTTTGAGCTGCCGGTGAAGAATGCGCTCGATGGCGTGCGCCGCGACCAGTTCTACGCGCCCGGCTCGATCTTCCGCGCCGCCATTGATACCACAAGCCCGATTGCTTACGGGATGCCGGCGGAAGCCGACCTCTATTTCGTCAGCGGCGCGCGACGCGAGCGCGGCACTGATACGGAAGCGCCGCGCCCCGGTACCGCGCGCCCTGAGGCGGCCCCGACCGAAGCCCGGCGCCCGCCGGCGATGGCTGACGGCGCCAGCAATCTCGTCAGCGCCTTTGCCTTCGAGATTACCGACGCCGAGCGTGCGCGCTCCGTTGCGCGTTACGTTGACGGCAACCCGCTGCGCTCCGGGTGGCTGCTCGGCCCGCAGTTCATCGCCGGCAAATCAGCACTGGTTGATGTCACGCTGGGCAAAGGCCGCGTCGTGCTTTTCGGCTTTCGCACACAGCACCGCGCCCAGACCTGGGGCACCTTCAAGCTGCTGTTCAATGCCATCATGCTCGGTGGCACAAAGTAGCCGGCTCAGCGATAAAGCGCTCGTTGCGACAGAAAAGCAAAGGCGCTGGCCGCGATGACAGGCTGGCCAGCGCCTTGTCGATGGATGAAGTGTGGCGAGACCCGCTTCGTCAATTCGTCGGCGGCGCCTCGGCCTTCAGACGCACGGCCGTCATCGTGGCATGGATAGAGAAGACCTCTGTGCCGTTGGTGTCGAAGACCTCAACGAACTGCGTGCCCGTGAATTTATCACCGGCGCCGCTGAGGGTGATCGTGTCGCGCACCTTGGCGGTGCCGAACGGGGAGCCGTCTTTTGAGTTGAATAGAAATGCCAGGTGCGTGGCAATGAATTTGCCGAGGCCAATGCGCTGCCACACGCCCTGATCGGGCGTGCCGATTGGGTCGGGTGTCAGCAGGAACTGGTTGGTGTCGATGAGCGTGCCCTGTGTGTCATCCCGGCCCGGCATGAAAGTGAACAGCACTTTTATCACCGTGCCATCCTCGAAGGTCACGGTCGCCAGCCAGGTGCCTTCGAGCTGGGTGCTGGCGCTGGCGGCGACGTCGCCTTTAGCGCGCTCGGGTTGCAAGCCGTCGCTCTGCATCTCCATCTCGGCGGGCGGTGATTGCATTGGCACGACCACGGTATTGCGCTCGAAATATTTTTTCCACAGCATTCCGCGGTCATTGGTCTGCGCCGAGGCCGCGACGGCCAGCAGCGCGGTAAACAGGCAGACTGCAAAGATTCGTTTCGTGTTCATGAAGATTTCTCCTTTCGTCAATCGTTGAATGAGGATGCCTGTACAGCATTCACTTCAGCTTGAGTAATGAGTTAAGACAAACGAGCCGCAGCCCGTCGCCGGCTTCGACGGCGTGCAGGTGCGTCGCTTCAATGGCGTCGTAGATGGCCCCTAGCTCGCGGTCGGCGACAATGGCCGCGTCGGCGGCGGTGACGACTTGCACTTCCTCGTCACAGGCGGCGCACCAGCGGCGGGCGCGGCTCGTCGGTTGGCGGATGACCAGCAGCCGTTCGCTCTCAAAGGTGATGCGGGTCGTGCGTTTCGTCACGCTGCCTCCTGTTTCGTTCTCGCTGGTCGGTGGTACGAGCCGCCGACGGCTGCTAGAATGAGCCGCGCGCCGCGTCCGCTCGATTCGCTCACGCTGCTCACGACACAGCGCAGGGTACGCGAATCCCCGCAGCGAAATCTTGCGTAAACACAGAAAAAGTTCGGAAAAGCGTTTGGAATGAGTTTGGAACGAACTCGGAATGAACCTGGATGACGCCTATGATGAAGCCGGCAAAGCGCTTATTTGAATTCGGCCCGTACCGCGTGGATGCCGCCGACCGCCTGCTGTTGAAGCGCGGTCAGGTCGTGCCGCTGCCGCCGAAAGTCTTTGATATTCTGCTCGCCTTCGTCGAGCGCAGCGGGCGTGTGCTCGACAAGGACGAGCTGATGCAAGAGGTCTGGCCCGACACCTTTGTCGAGGAAGGCAATCTGGCGCGCAACATCTCGACCCTGCGGCGCGTGCTCGGCGATGGCGACGAGGGCCGGCCATACATCGAAACCATCCCGCGCCGCGGCTACCGCTTCGTCGCCAAGGTGAAAGAGCTGTCAGACGGCACGCTGATCGTGCGCGAGCGCGCCAGCGTCACCTTCGAGCATGAAGAAGAGGGCGACGCGCTGGGCGATACGGTCGCGCCGGTTATGGCGAGCGCCGCAAACGCGCCGGCAGGGCTAGAAGCTGACCGCGCCTTGTTGCCGGCGGCGACCGCCGGCGCGCTGCCGCAATCATTGATGCCGGAGCCGGTGGGTGAAGAAAAGCTCGCGCCGCAGCTTGCCGCGCCTGTGACCGCGCCGCGCCCGCGCCGCCGTCTGCTCATCGCCGTCGCCGTGGCGCTGGTCGCCGCGGCGATGGTCGCGAGCTTTGCGGTCGGCAAGCGCGCCGGCTACAACGCGCCGCCGCTGTTCCAGCAACTGACGTTTCGCAACGGCACGGTGGCCGGCGCGCGCTTTGCGCCCGATAGCCGCTTGATCGTTTACGCGGCGCTCTGGGAGGGCAAGCCGAGCGAGCTGTTCACGACGCTGCCCAGCACGCCCGAATCGCGCGCTCTCGATCTGAAAGAGATGAGCCTGCTGGCCATTTCATCAACCGGCGAGATGGCGGTGCTGCTCAAGCCGCGCATTCATTTCATCAATCAAGGCATGCTGGCGCGCATGCCATTGACCGGCGGCGCGCCGCGCGAAGTGCTGCCGGGCGTTTCGGAAGCCGACTGGTCGCCGGACGGCAAAGAGCTGGCGGTGATTCATTACGAAAAGGGCAAGTGCCGCCTGGAATATCCGATTGGCAATCTGCTTTACGAGCACGACACGTCCGGCTGGCTGAGCGATATTCGCGTCTCGCCCGCGGGCGACCGCATTGCCTTCATCGATCACCCGGTCGCGCGCTTCGACGATTATGGCGTGGTGATGGTGGTTGATCTCAAGGGCAACAGTCGCAAGCTGTCGCGGGCCTACCTGAGCGCGCGCGGGCTGGCGTGGTCGCCCGCCGGCGATGAAATCTGGTTCACCGCCGACGAAGACACCGCTAACCATGCTCTGCGGGCCGTCAGCTTGAAGGGCAGCGAGCGATTGCTGGCGCGGGCGCCGGGCCGCTTGAATCTACAGGATGTTAGCCGTGACGGGCGGCTGCTGATGACTCGCGACGACGCCCGCATCGGCATGATGACGCTGGCGCCGGGCGAAACTGCCGAGCGCGACCTGTCGTGGCTCGACGGCTCGTGGCTGCGCGACCTCTCGCCCGATGGCCGCACGCTGCTGTTTGACGAAGAGAACACCGCCAGCGACAAAACGCCGACGGTTTACATGCGCCGGACGGACGGCTCGCCGGCAGTCAAGCTCGGCGACGGCAATGCCATGTCGCTGTCGCCGGATGGCCGCTGGGCGCTCGCGAGCCAGCGTTACACCTCGCCGCCGCGCTTCGTGCTGCTGCCGACCGGCGCCGGCGAGATGAAAGTGATTGATTCGGGCGACATCGAATGGCGCGAGAACGGCATGTGGTTTCCCGATTCGCGGCGCGTCGTGCTGATGGGCAAAGCGCCGGGCCACGAGCGGCGCAGCTACGTCTACGACCTTGAGCGCAACGAGCTGCGCCCGCTGACCGCCGAGGGCACGGTCGTCATGCTGCTTGCGCCCGACGGCAAGCACATGCTTGTGGGCGAGACCGGCAGTGGCAATCAGAAGTCCGAGGTGCGGGCGCTCGACGGCGGCGACGCGCGCCCCTTCACGGCGCTTGCGGACACGGATATTCCGCTCAGTTGGGCGGCGGATAATCAGGCGATTTTTGCGGCGCAGCGCGGCCTGCCGGTCAAGGTCTTCAAGATCAACCTGACGACCGGCAAGCGCGAGCTATGGAAAGAGATCATGCACCCGGACCCCGCGGGACTGCTCTACACCAGCGTCTCGGCAATCACGCCCAACGGCCGTGCCTATGGCTACACGTATTTTCGCGTGCTGTCGCAGGTCTATCTAGTGGAGAATGTGAAATAGGTGAGCGCAAAAAATATAAGCCGCCGATGACATTTGCCACCGGCGGCTCGTCATTCATGACTTAGAGCCACGCCCCCTTGTGCCTCTATGCCCTGAACGTTTTTCAGTCTGTCGCTTCTCTTAGTATTACTGCTTTGCTCCGAGTGTCTGCTCACCGCTCGTGAGAGTGCTTTGAATGGAAGGCAGGGCCCCCATCCTCCCTTCCATCCGCCGCATTTAGTTCAGCATCCTACAGTTACTCTGAGCAGAAGAGGTTTCTTTCAAACTGTCGAATCTGCTAGAACCGCGTTTACCTTGAGCAATGCTTGTGCCAACGCTCAAGCGATTCTTGAGCGAAATCAACAGTGGCTTTTCACTTGTCAGCTTATCCCTTCTCGCTTAAAGAACTACTTTCACTCTCGTCAGTTCAAGAGGGCAAAAAGCTAACAAAATTCGGCACTTCGCATTCACAAATTGTGTCACCGGCCCCGCCGCCGCCTGCCCCAAAGTGGGAGCGCCGGGGCCTGAGGTCGAAAATTTTCTAACGTGATGAATGTTACATATTGCTTGCGGACAGAATTTGCCACACCCGACTGACAGTTTGTCAGCACTGACGACGGTTGCGGTTGCGGTGCGGCTGCCGGCAACGGATAATAGCCAGCGTACCCCATATTCACCTGACAAAGGAGCGAGCGATGAGTTGTCCAGAGACCGAGCATTTCGTTAGCAATTGGAACCGCATTCACAAGCAGACGGCGCGGGCGCTGGCCGCCGCCCCCGTAGACCAGCTCGACTGGCGACCGCGTGAAGGCATGTTTACCTTGCGTGAGCTGGTTCGCCATATCCCCGAAGCCGAATCGGCCATCGTTCACACGGCGCTGGCCGGCACCATGCAGAAAGGCGACCTGGACCTGTCGTCGGCCAGCGTCGAAGAGATCGTCCGCGCTTACAAAGAGAGTCACGAGCGGCTGGCGGCGGAAGTCGCCAAGCTGACGCTTGAGCAGTTGAACGAAGACATCGAAGCCTTTGGCCGAAAGATGCACCGCGTCGTCCTGCTCTGGGGCATGACCGAGCACGAGATTCATCATCGCGGCCAGCTCTACACCTATTACCGGCTGGCCGGCATCGAGCCGCCGCCGCTTTATGCTTGAAGCTGCCAACTGGCAACGACGCGTCGCCGAGGGTAACCGATGAGCCGAAAAAAAGCGTCGCCGAAACCTGCTCGTCGCGTCGCCGACAGCGAGCCCGCCCGCGCCGAGAAGTTCGAGCAGGCGTTCGAGCAGATCTATCGCATCGTCCTGAAGATTCCGCGCGGGCGAGTGATGACCTATGGGCAGATCGCCCGCCTGATGGACGACCGCTACAGCCCGCGGCTGGTCGGCTGGGCGATGCATGCGGTGCCGCGGGACGCGCGCAATATTCCCTGGCATCGGGTCATCAATTCGAAAGGCGGCATCTCGACGGGCCGCGTCATCATTCAGGAGCCGCAACTGCAACGCTACTTGCTCGAAGCCGAAGGCGTCGTCTTCGATGGGCGCGGCCACTGCGACCTGAGCGTTTATCAATGGTCGCCGGCGCGGCGCAAAGCCGGCGGCCAGTCACTGAACCCGTCGCGCCAGACCGCCGCCAAACCCCGGTCGAAAACAGGAAAAAAGAGATGAATGTGTCACCGGAGCGCGAACAGATGATTCGCGAAAAGTTCGAGACGAACCACTTCCCGCGCCTGCTCGGCATCGAGATTGACAGCATCGAGCCGGGCCGCGCCGTCCTCAGCCTTGAGGTGCGCACCGAGCTGAAGCAGTTGCAGGGCGTGATGCATGGCGGCGCCATCGCTTCGTTGATCGACACGGCAGTCGCCTTTGCTATCATCGGCGCGTCCGAGCCGCAAGACCGCTTCACGACGGTCGAGATGAAGGTCAATTACCTGTCGGCCATCCGCGAAGGCCGCGTCCGCGCCGAAGCGCGGCTGGTGCGCGACGGTCGCCGCATCATCGTTGCCGACTGTGATGTCTTCGACGACAAAGGTCGGCTGGCTGCCAAAGGCTTGCTGACTTACATCCGCTTGAATGAGCGCGGCAGCAAAGGGGGCGACGCGGCGACGCAGTGACACGGCGAGAACGAGAGACCTGGACAAACGCTTCATCTTTCGCCGCGTCGCCGTGTCGCTGCGTCTTCCTTTCGCGGTCTGTCGCCAGTCGCTAGAATCTCAGTGTGGCGGAAGCAGCAAGCAGATGGGTTGAATGTTTATGACTCCGTTTCGCAGGCTCGTCAGCTATTTCAAGCCCTATAAGCGCACGATCATCTTCGGCACGGCTTGTGTCTTTATGACCAACGTCTTCAAGCTCGTGACCCCGGACTTCGTGCGCCGCGCGACCGACGCGCTCAGCGCACATGGGACAAACGTCAGCCTGTTGAAATACGGCGCGCTGATCGTCCTGGCCACCGTGACGCAAGGCGTCTTTCTCTTCACACAGCGGCGCTTGCTCATCAATATGTCGCGCCACATCGAGTACGATCTGCGCAACGATTTCTATCACCATCTGCAACGCCTGCCGTTCGAGTTTTATCAAACGCACCGCACCGGCGACCTGATGGCGCGGGCCACCAACGATCTCAGCGCCGTGCGCATGATCGTCGGCCCGGCCTTGATGTATTCGCTGAACACCGTCTTCGCGATGGCCTTGCTGGTGCCGCTAATGGCGACGATCAGCTGGCGGCTGACGCTGCTGGCCTTCCTGTCTATGCCGCTGGTGGCGACGGCGACGCACTATTTTTCGCAACGCATCCACGACCGCTTCGAGCAGGTGCAGGATTATTTCGGCCATGTCTCGAACCGCGCCCAGGAATCGCTCGCCGGTGTGCGCGTCATTCGCGCTTACACGCAGGAAGATGCCGAGGTCGAGCGTTTTCGCGAAGTCAACTATAAATTCGTCAACCGCAACCTGAGCTTGATCAAGCTGTCGGGCATCTTCCACCCGATCTTGCAATTCTTCATCGGCCTCGGCTTCATCGCCGTGCTGTGGTACGGCGGCGGGCTGGTCATTCGCGAAAACGCCGCGCCCGGCACGGGCATTTCCATTGGCCAGTTCGTGCAGTTCACGCTTTATCTCGGCTATCTGATCTGGCCGATGATTGCATTGGGGTGGGTGATTAATATCTTTCAGCGCGGTATGGCTTCGATGGGCCGAATGAACGAGGTGTTGACGACCGAGCCGCTGATCGCCGACAGCGACGCGACGCGCGACATTCGCACCATCGATGGCGAAATCGAGTTCCGCCATTTGACGTTCACCTATGACGGCGCGGCCCGCCCGTCGCTCGAAGGCGTTGACCTGCGCATCGCTCCCGGGATGACTGTGGCATTTGTCGGCGCGGTCGGCTCCGGCAAATCAACGCTGATGAATCTGGTGACGCGACTGCTCGACGCCGAGCCGGGGATGGTGTTGATCGATGGCCAGCCCATTCGCGAGATACCTCTAAGTGTTTTGCGCGGCTCAATCGGCTATGTGCCGCAGGAGACTTTTCTGTTCAGCGAAACGCTCGCCGAAAACATCGCTTTCGGCGTCGAGCGCGCCACTCGCGAAGAGATCGAGCAGGCGGCGCTGGAAGCCGGCATCGCCGACGACATCCGCGAGTTTCCCAAGGGCTTTGACACGCTGGTCGGCGAGCGCGGCATCACGCTATCGGGCGGCCAGAAGCAGCGCACGGCGATTGCCCGCGCCTTGATTCGCCGCCCGAAGATACTGATTCTCGACGACGCCTTGTCGGCGGTCGATACGTACACGGAAGAGAAGATACTGGCGCACCTGCGGCGCATCATGCGCGGGCGCACCAGCCTGATCGTTTCACACCGCGTTTCGACCGTGAAGGACGCCGACTTGATCGTTGTCCTCGACGACGGGCGCATCCGTGAGCGCGGCACGCACGATGAATTGATCGCGCTCAGTGGTTTGTATGCCGAGTTGTACGCCAAGCAGTTGCTTGAAGAGGAGCTGGCGGCGAGCTAGGGACTAAGGACTAGGGATTAGGGGCTGGAGAAAAACTCCAGTCGCCCGTCCCAAGCCTCTAGTCCCTGATCCCTGATCTTATGGCAGATTCGCATCACGAAGAAGAAGTACTGGGCAAAGCCTATGACACGCGCCTGATGCGGCGCTTGCTGAGATACCTGTGGCCGTACAAGGGCCGGGCGCTGGCGGCGCTGCTGCTGACGGTCTTGAGCGCGCCGCTGGTGCTGGCCGGGCCGCCGCTGATCAAAGCCGCCATCGATCTCTTCATGGACCCGAATCGCGACCCGGCGAAGATTGGCGGCTTTACGGCTTTTCTCAAGCACACGGCTGACCGCGTCGGCCTCGGCGACAGCCCGTATCAAGGCATCGCCTTTATTGCCATCGTCTATCTGCTGGCCAACCTCGCCGCCTTTGCCGTGCAGTACGCGCAGGCCATCATCATGCAAGCTATGGGGCAGTACATCATGTACGACCTGCGCAAAGAGGTCTTCGCGCACATGCAACGGCTGCCCGTGCAGTATTACGATCATAACCCCGTAGGCCGGCTGATGACGCGGCTGACGACGGACGTTGACGCGCTCAACGAGATGTTCACTGCCGGCGTCATCACGATCTTTGGCGATGTGGCGATGATCTTTTACATCATCATCTTCATGTTCCAGGTCAACTGGCAACTGGCGCTGGTATCGTTTTCGATCCTGCCGCTGCTGGCGGCGCTGACGACATGGTTTCGCCTAGGGGCGCGCTTGTCGTTCCGCCAGGTGCGCGTGCGAATTGCCCGCATCAACGCCTTCCTGCAAGAACACATCACCGGCATGCCAGTCGTGCAGTTGTTCAACCGCGAGCAGAAAGAGATGCGCCAGTTCGACGAGATCAACAACGCGCACCGCCAGGCCAACATCGATACGATCTTTTATTACGCCGTCTTCTACCCTGCGGTCGAGATCACCGGCGCGCTCGGCGTCGCCCTGATCATCTGGTACGGCGGCGGCCAGGTGGTGCGCGGCGTCGCCACCATCGGCACACTGGTCGCCTTCATCCAACTGGCGCGCAGCTTTTACGAGCCGATCTCGGACATCAGCGAAAAGTATAATATCTTACAATCGGCGATGGCTTCGTCCGAGCGCATCTTCAAGCTGCTCGACGAGCCGGTGACGATCCAATCGCCCGATCAGCCGGTGAAGCTAGGGCGGGCGCGCGGGCGCATCGAATTCCGCAATGTCTGGTTTGCTTATAAAGGCGAGGACTGGATTCTGAAAGACGTGTCGTTTGTCGCCGAGCCGGGCGAGCGCGTCGCCTTCGTCGGTCACACGGGGGCAGGGAAGACGACGATCACCAACCTGCTCTTGCGCTTTTATGACATCCAGCGCGGCACGATTCTGCTTGATGATGTAGACATCCGCGACATGGATCTGAAAGAGCTGCGCGCCAACTTCAGCATCGTGTTGCAGGACGTGTTCTTATTTTCCGGCGACATCGCCTCGAACATTCGCCTCGGCAACCCGAACGTCAGCGACGAGCAGTTGCGCCACGCGGCGCGCGAAGTCCACGCGGCGGATTTTATCGAGCGGCTGCCGGAAGGCTATCACACGGAGCTGCGCGAGCGCGGCGCCGGGTTATCGGTCGGGCAGAAGCAACTCATCAGTTTTGCCCGCGCCCTGGCCTTCGACCCGCGTGTCTTGATTTTGGACGAAGCCACCAGCTCGATTGACACCGAAACCGAAATCCTCATCCGCGACGCCGTCGAGCGCTTGATGGAAGGGCGCACGTCGCTGGTCATCGCCCACCGGCTGTCAACCATTCAATCGGTCGACAAGATCATCGTCATGCACAAAGGCGAGATTCGCGAGGTCGGGCGGCATCAAGACTTGCTCGCCGAGCGCGGCCTCTACTGGCGGCTCTACCAGTTGCAGTTCTATCAAGACGCCAAGCGCATGCTGAGCGAATCGGTCGCCGACGACTGAGACAATTTTGATTTTGGCTCCGACAATCCCATGCCCGAATCCGCCGGCGCTTGATTGATCAGTGCCGCTCTGTTATTTTCCGCGTCCCTGCCTCGCCGGCAGACCAGGCGGGCGAAGCAGGCGACGCCGCTATGAAATATCGTTACCGTGTACTGGCGCTGTTGTTTCTCCTGGCGATCATCACCTACCTGGATCGCATCTGCATTGCCGTCGCCGGCCCGCGCATTCAAGAAGACCTGCACCTCACTCCCGAAGCCTGGGGGTGGGTCGTTGGCGTCTTTGTGATCGCCTACGGCGCGTTCGAGATCCCCTCAGGCTACATGGGCGACCGCATCCAGCCGGTCCTCGCGGTTGTCTGCCTCGACGTTGCCCCCCGCCACGCGGGAGCGGTCACCGGCTCGATGAACACCATCGTGCAGGTCGGTTCTTTCCTGTCGTCGGTGTTGTTCGGCTATTTTGTGACGGCCTCAGGCAGTTATGATCTGCCATTAATTCCAATGGCGGTCATCCTGCTGATTGGCGCGGCGCTGTGGCTAAAGGTTGATCCGACGAAAGAGCTAGTCCCAGAGCAGCGGCCCGCATTGGCGGCTTAAGCGGTGCCTTGATAAAGCCGAACCATAGCCGGATCATCGAGCGCCGCGAGCAGGTCGGCGCAACTTCGCAGCAATGTAGGATGGATCACATCGGGCGCGATCTCGGCGAGCGGTGCGAGCACGAAGCGGCGCAGGTGCATGCACGGGTGCGGCAAGATCAACTCAGGAAGCCCGTACTCCTGCCATAGCGAACCCGCCGCGTCAGGACGTGTCGCGCAGAACACGCCGGCGAGGTGATCGCACAACAGCATATCTATATCAATGAGCCGCGGGCCGTCGGCAACCAGACGGCGGCGGCCCATGTCGCTTTCGATCTTGAGCAACTCGCCGAGCAGCAAGGCGCATTGGGCTGCCAGAGCCAGTTTCACGTCGCTGCCAAACAGCCTGGCGAGGCGGCCGGCCTCCTGGCTGTTCAACGCAAACGCCAGCCCGCGTGGCATGCGCGCCTCGATCACCTGATTCAAGAACCAGCCCTGCTCAGCATAACCAACCGGCTCGGTCTCGTAGATTGACGAGCGCCGCGTAATCGTCAGGCCAAGCGCCGCGATGCGCTCAAGGGCTTCGCCGAGGTTCGCTTCGCGGTCGCCGAGGTTTGTGCCGAGCGCCAGATAAATCGTTGCGGCGCGCACGGTGCTTTGATCATTCGCCGGCAAGTCACTGCGGTGGGCTTCGCGTGAAGTCATTGCGACAGTTATCATAGTTCTTCTATTGCTATGGCAACAACGGTCACAATCAGCAAACGCGGAGCGGAGCGAGTGCGCGCCCGCCACCTGTGGATTTATCGCAGCGACGTAAGCGACGCCACCAAAGCGCAGGGCGGTGAAGTGGTGCGGGTCACCGATACGCGCGGGCGCGTGCTGGGCCGCGCGCTCTACAGCTCGCGCTCGCTGATCGCCCTGCGCATGGTCGCCTTCGACGACGTCGAGACCGACCGCGCCTTCTGGCAGGCGCGGCTTGAAGCGGCTGAAGCCCTGCGCCAACAAGTGGTGCGCGACGCGACCGCTTACCGGCTCGTCTATGGCGAGAGCGACCTGCTGCCGTCGCTCGTCGTTGACCGCTTCAACGATTGCTTCGTCGTGCAGACGCTGTCGCAAGGCATGGACGCGCTCAAGCCGATGTGGCTAGAGTTACTGACCGAGCGCTACAGCCCGCGCGCCATCATTGAACGCAACGAAGCAAAGGTGCGTGACCTTGAAGGCTTGCCGCGCACTGCCGGTGTGCTGTACGGCGCAGACCCCGGCGAGCTGACGATTGAAGAAAGCGGCGTGCGTTTTACCGTCAACCTGCTCGAAGGCCAGAAGACCGGCGCCTTTCTCGACCAGCGCGAAAACCGCATCGCCGCCGAAAGCTATGCGCGCGGGCAGGCGCTCGATTGCTTCACCTTTCAAGGCGGCTTTGCCTTGCACCTGGCGCGCGGCGCCGAGCGCGTGACGGCGGTTGATATTTCCGGCGCGGCGATTGAGCAAGCGCGGCGCAACGCGACGCTCAACGACGCGGCGAATGTCGAATGCGTCGAGGCGAATGTGTTTGATTACCTGCGCGAGCGCGAAACGGGCGGCGAGCGCTTCGACGTGATCAATCTCGACCCGCCGGCTTTTGCCAAGAATCGCGGCGCAGTTGACGCGGCGATGCGCGGTTACAAAGAGATCAACCTGCGGGCGATGAAGCTGCTCAATCGAGGCGGCACGCTGATCACTTCGACCTGCTCGTTTCACCTGAGCGAAGACGCTTTCCTGAACGTCTTGGCCGACGCCGCGGCGGACGCGGGCCGCACCGTGCAGATCATCGAAAAGCGCGGGCAATCGCGTGACCATCCGGTGCTGGTCGCGATGCCGGAAACTTATTACCTCAAATGTCTCATCCTGTGCGTCCTGTGACGCGCCGCCGCGCCACTGATGGCGGCAGAGTTTTGTTGTAGCATTAGACTATGACCAAAGATGCGCCCGTCATTCCCGCCGCGCCGGCGTCACACCACAATGAGCGTGTTTTTCTTGAAGGCCCGCAGCCGCGCAAGTGGGAATTGTGGACGTTGCTGCGCATCACCTGGGAATTCATTCGCGGCTTTCGCACGCTGCATTTCGTCGGCCCGTGCGTGACCGTCTTCGGCTCGGCGCGATTCAAAGAGGATCACCCGTTCTACACGATGGCGCGTGAAGTCGGCAGTAAGTTGACTGACATCGGTTTCACCGTCATGACTGGCGGCGGGCCGGGGATTATGGAGGCGGCGAATCGCGGCGCCAAAGAAGCCGGCGGCATCTCCGTCGGCTGCAACATTATCTTGCCCAGAGAGCAAGCGGCCAACCCTTATCTCGATTACGTCGTCAGCTTCCGCTACTTCTTCGTCCGCAAAGTCATGCTGCTCAAGTATTCCTATGCCTTCGTCGTCATGCCGGGCGGCGTCGGCACGATGGACGAGATGTTCGAGGCGCTGACCTTGATCCAGACGCGCAAGATATTAGAGTTTCCCGTCGTGCTGATGGGCGTCGAGTACTGGCAACCGCTGCTCGATTTGTTGAAGCGCATGGTTGATGCGGCGACGATCAGCGCCGAAGATTTGAACCTCGTCAAGGTGACCGATTCGATTGATGAAGCGATGACGCACATTCAGGAGCACGCCATCAAAAAGTTCGGCCTGCGCCCCGCTTCAAAACCCTCGCGCCTCTTAGGCGAGCTGCCGCGCGCCAGCATGCCAAGCAATTGAAAGATGGGAGCGGTTTTTATCTGGATGTAGCGCAATCTGTTAGATTGCGCGAGACAGTGCGCAATCTAACAGATTGCGCTACATGACGGAAGGCGCGAAGCCTTGCAAAGACTTCGCGCCTTCCGTGACCGGCTATTTTTTTGTCTGTTCGCTACGCCTTGAATATCTCCCGCTCACTGAACTTTCGTCGCGCTATGCTTGGTTTGCGCCAGCGCCTCGCCGCCGTGAACGATGACCACGGTGCCGGTCGGCGTCAGCTCACTGAACTCCTTCGCCGCATAAACCGGGATGCGAATGCAGCCGTGACTGGCGGCCTTGGCAGGCACCGAGGCGCTGCCGTGAATCGCCACGCCGCTCAAAAAGTAGTTTGGATAATAGATTGAGCCGAGCGGCGCTTTGCGCCAGCCTTCGACCTTGCGATAAACCTTGAAGCGGCCCGTCGGCGTCACCGCGCGCCGCGTCCAGCCTTCCGAGGTAAACTCTTCACCATTACCCGACGAGATCGGCAGCACCCGCGACACCGTGCCGCTGCCATCAATGACGAACAAGACCTGCCGATCAAGGTCAGCTTCGACGTGCGCGTAGCCGGCTTCCATCGGCGTCGGGCGGCTGGCGTTGCGCAGCGCCTCAAGCTCGGCGGCGGTCAAGCGCCCGGTGCGCTCGCGACCTTCGACCTTCTGAAAAGCGACCAGCGCGTAACGCGATGCGGTGTCGAACGTGCCGTCAACCGGCCCCGTCCAGTAACCGAGGTCGGCGAGCAACTGCTCGGCTTCGAGAATCTCAGGCTTGGCAAGGCCCGCGGCCTTGATCGCCTTGCTGCTGGCGGTTGATTTGGTGTGGTTGGCCTGGGCATTGGCGGCTGCCGCGATGACGCCCAGCATCAGCGCGACGGTGATGAATCGCGCGGTGTGTTTCAAAGCAAGTAATCTCATACGCCTCCTTAGTCGCTGGCAGAAGCTGCCCTCTCTCAGTCTAGCAACTTGAACGCCAGCATTTTGTCGGCCTATGAGATGCGGAATACGGTGGCGGGTTGTCTTGGTGCCGTTCAGCCGGCGGACGAAAACCGTCCGCAAGGCAAAAGGCAAAAGGCAAAAGGCAAAAGTGGCGGAGCCGGATTATAGGCAGGAAGGGGCGACTGGCGAAATGTCCAATCCTATCTATTTAATCCCCTGCCGACCTTTTGCCTTTTGCCTTTTGCCTTTTGCCTTTGCCACCGTTCAACGAACGGTGGCGGTGACCTTGCTGGTGCCGACGTTGGACGACGAGTCGGCACAGCGGAAGGCGATCAGATGCTCACCCGGTTTATCAAAGGTGACGCGCACTTTATAGGTTTCCTGCGCCGAATCGGCCACCCCGTCCGCCGGATAAATGAGTTGCCACTGGCCGCCGTCAACGCTGTACTCGGCGCGCACGATGCGGCTGGTCGCGTCGCTGGTGTCAAAGGTGACTTCGGCCATCTGATTGCTCACCACAGGGCCTGTGACTTTAATCATCGGCGGCGTGTTGTCTATCTCGATGGGGTCGGTCGTCTCTTCGCTGCTGAGCGCCGCTTCCGCGGGGTTACCGGGCGCGTCCGTGGCGATCACTTTGAAGAGGTAGGTGCCATCGGGCAAGCGGTTGCCGTCAATCGTGTAATAGGTTTGCGGCTGGCTGTCGGCGAGCAGGTGCCATTCGTTATCGCCGATGGTGCGGTACATCACCTTGTAACTCAGCGTGTCGTCGTTCGGGTCTGTCGCCTGCCAGGTCAGCGTGCGCGCGCCCTTCTGAAAGTAGCGGCGCGGCGGCACCGACGATGCCAGGCCGAAAAGCTGTGGGTCGAGCCCCGATGTGGTAATCGCCGGATCAATCGCCAGCGGCTGCTCGGCCAGCGCAATGCCCTGCGGCAGCACGGTCGCCGAAGTGATGTCGGGCGCCTGATTGCGCGGCAAATAGGCGATGACGACCGATTGTAATTTCGCCGATGCGCTGCCACTGGCCGTGTTGCTGCGCAGCACCGCTCGCCACTGGATGAAGCGGGCGCGCGGGCTATTGATCGGGTCGCCGGTCGAAACGCGATACGGCGCGGACCACTCGCTCCAGGTCGCGTCCGGCCTTTCGGTGTTGCCGCTGCGGGTCTGCAACTCAATGTTGCCGGCGCCGCGCCAGGTGACGACGCCCCACTGACCGGCGAACTTGGTATCGCGCACAGGCGACGTGTACATCCCTTCGCTGACCGTTTCGCGCCCGATCCGGTAGAGGCGTCCGAGGTTGCTCGACGTGGCGTACAACTGATCGCCGAGCGCGAAGATGGTCGAGGTTTGATCTTCGGGCGATTGAATCAGCAAGGTGTACGAGCGGTCGTGAGCGACCTGATAAATGCGCCCTTTGCTGCCGGTGCCGACCAGCACGCGCCCGTCGGCGAGCGGGCGCAGGCCGAAGCCGACCGTGTCATTCGAGCGCCAGAGCACTTCGCTGCCGCCATCGGCGAGGATGCGAAAGACGGCGCTGCGCGAGCCATCGGCTTTGCTCTTGGATGACGTGGCGAGCGCCGAAGACACATCGGTCGCTTGCAAGACCACCGGCGCGTCGCCGTCGTCACTGGCCGAGATCGTGATGACGCCTTCACTCGAAACCGCCGTCGTTGACGAGGTGCCGATGCTGGCGGCCTTGGTCGCGGTAGCGCTTGACTGGTTGATGCCGAGCGCGTAGATCGAGCCGTCATCGGCAACCGTCAGCTTGTGAATCTCTTGCGTCGGCGAATCGAACAGGGCGAAGACTTTGCCGGCGGGCGATACGCGCAACACCAGTCCGCCGGGGTCTGTGCCGGCAATCAGGTTGCCCTGTTTGTCCAGGGCGAGCGCCACAATATTTGTTTCCGTCGTATCGGCCAGCACCGCGGCTTTGCCCGTTTGATCGATCTTGTAGATGATGCCCTTGTCGCCTGTGCCGGCGTAGAGCGTCGCGCTGCTCGCGTCATAGGCGAGCGACCAGATGTACTTGTCGGGCGGATCATAGAAGACCGACTGCTGGCCCGCCGGCGTGATCTTATAAATCTTGCCCTCGGGCGAGGTGGCGGCGTAAAGGTTCTGCTGCGCGTCGGTCGCAAGCGCCGTCACGTCGAGCTCGGGCGCGTCGTAAATCATCTGGCCGACGCCCGCGGCGGTCACTTTGAAAATCTTGCCGTCGTGGCCGGTGCCGAGATAGATGTTGCCGGCGGCGTCGGTCGTGCTCGACCAGATGTACGCCTCTTTGGTGTCGTAGACCAGCGAGTAGGCGGGCGCCAGGGTCACCGCGCCGTGTTCCGAGATCGACACGCCGCGCGCGTCGCCCTTGAGCACGTCGTCTTGCTTGGAGGTTTCCCAGAAGACCGGCCCGCTGGCGAGCGCCAGCCCGCCCATCACGAGCAGGGCAAGCGTGGCGGGCAGTAGCTTTCGTAGAACAGGGGGAATATCCATTACAAAGAATCCTTTCACATCCAGAATCTCAGGCTGACGCCAATGCCCGCCTCAAGCAAAAAGCCCGCAACCGGCGCGGGCCTTTTGGCAGTGCTGAGCTTATTGCGAATCCTGCGCGCGTAAAGACAAATTGAATCACGCTCAACGGACAACGTTGACGACGATGGTCTGCTGGCCGCTAATCAAGAAGCGCGCCGCCGGCAGCTCTTGCTCGGCGAGCGTCGCTACCGATAGCGGCGTGTAGCCCCCAGAGGTGCGCTGCGACCCGAGCGTGGCCAGCATCGAAGGCGGCAGCGTCGGCATCTCTTCGTTGTTGACGATGGCGCCAGAGCCGGCGCGCAGTATTTTCACGTAGAGCCGGTTGTTGCGCTTCATCTTGTTCATCGAGCGCACCAGCTGGCTCAGATCTTTCGGCGTGAAATCGCCCGCCGGCTGGCGCGCTTCGGTCTGGTTCATCGAAGCGCCATCGCCGACCATAATCACCAGCGGCCCGACCGGCGCGTCGGCGGGAATCTGGAGCGGGATGCGCTCGACGAATTCGCTGCCGTTGTCGTGGCGCGCGAACAATTGAATCTCGACGCTCTCGCCGCGCTGCACTTCGTTCTTATCGATCCACAGACGGGTGAGCGCGCCGTTCGAGCGGTTGTCGGTCGAAGTCACTTCGGCTTCGATGCCGCTCACGTCGAGCGCGTCAAAGCCGCTGTTGTAGAGCATCGCCAGCGGGCGCGCGATGTCGTTGACCGCAAACAGCGCCGTGCCGTTGGCCGACGAGAAGCTGTTGTCGATGAGAATGTCGGGCTGGCCTTTGAGCGCGATGCGCCCCTTGAGCAGGATCGTCTGGTTGCCGATCTGCCGCTCGGTCGCGTTGATGGCCGAATAGAACGCGATGCGCGCCAGCACCGGCGTCAGCAGCGAGTCGGAGACCATCTCGAAATTATACGTCTCGGTCTTGTTGCGGCTCGTGTGCACGGTGAGCTTCACAGGAATCATGCGCGGCGCGTCGCCCAACTGACCGAAGACGCCCGTAGAGCGGTCTTGATTGATCGAGCCGACCAGGTTGCCGCCCGCCGCCAGCTTGAACGAGTTGTTGAGGTTCGGCACCACCGTGACGACCGAAGATTCGGCCATCGGCCATGAGGTGCGGCCCGAGCTGAGCCACGGGTGCCCGAAGGCGTAAATCTTCTCGCCGTCGCGATAGGTCACCGTGCCCGACGCGTCAATCGTGAAATCGCCGCGCACCAGTTGGACGCTGACCGAAGTACCGGGCGCGAGCGTGTCGGCGTTAGCCGGCATCATCGGCGTGATGCTCGACGAGCCGCCGACGCCCGCGATGGGCTGGATGCCGAGCCGCTTGAGGTCTTCGCCAAAGGCGTCGAGCGCCGCCTGCGAAAAGCCCGAAAAGGTCACAGGCGTCGCAATGGGAACGATGGTGTGGCCGACGAAAGGCGCAAGCTGCGGGCTGCTGCTTGCGGCGCGCGGGCCGACCTGCGCGCCGGATAATTCGCTCATGCCGCCGGGCATATTCAAGCGCGCCGCCGCGCTCACCAGCGTGTTGAAGCTGAGCGGGCTTGACGACGAACGCGGCTCCTCTTTGCGGCCTTCTTCGATGACCTGAATCATGTTGCCGATGGGCTGGATGCCGGCGATGGGCTCTTTCTCGAACGGGAAGGCGTAAGCGACCGCGCCGACCAGCTTGCCGTCAATGTAGACGGGGCTGCCGCTCATGCCGGCGAAGACGCTGGTGCGCTCGACCAGCGGCCCGCTCAACCGCGCGATGATGATGCTCTGCCGCGGGTTTTGAAAACCTTCGAGGGTGCCGAGAATCTCGACCTCGAAGCGTTCGGGCTTGGTGCCCTGAAAGACGGACATGCCATAGCCTTTCATGCCCGGCTTCACGTCGCTGACTGGCATGAGTTTGGCGTCGGGGTCAGAAGCCAGCGCCACCATGGTGAGGATGGCGATAAAGCATAGCGCGGCGAAGATACGTCTCATAGAAGTTACCACTTGCCCAACAGATCACCTTTAGAATGCGTCCTCTACACTTGATAGAACGCCGATTGATGCCACGGGTTGCAGTCAGGATAGCGCAAATCGATGATAGCTGGCGCAATTTTACAGTGTCAAGACTTCCTTCATGCCGTATCACAATCACAACAATCGCAATTGCCTTTGTCGCCCGCCGTCTTCTGGCGTAGTATCAAACCGACGTTTCAAGCCGCCGCGATGATGCCGATGGTTGATATTCACAGTCATATCCTGCCGCAGACCGACGACGGCGCGCACAGCCTCGACGAGTCGCTGGAGATGTGCCGCCGCTCGGCGGACGACGGCGTAACGGTCATGGTCGCCACGCCGCACGCGCACGACCATGTTCACACGACGCACGCGCCGGCCTTGCTGCGCGAAAAAGTGGACGAGCTGAATGGGCAGCTCGAAGGCCGCCCGCGCATCGTTTTGGGGTGCGAGCTGCGCTTCACGCATGACGTGGTTAATCACCTCTGCAACGCCAAAAGCGCGCCGACGATCAACGACGGGCCATACGCGCTGATCGAGTTCCCGCACCAGGTTGTGCCGCTCGGCTCTGAGCATGCCCTGTTCGATCTCTTGAGCCACCAGATACGCCCGATCATCGCTCACCCTGAGCGCAACCTGATGCTGATGACCGAGCCTGAGCGGTTTTATGAATTAGTCGAACTGGGGGTGCTCGGCCAGTTGGACACCGGCTCGATCACCGGCCAGTTCGGCAAGCGCGTTCAGCAGGCGGCGCGCGTGATGGTAGAGCACGGCTTGATTCATTTCATCGCCAGCGACTGCCACAACACGCGCAATCGCCTGCCCGGCATGAGCGAAGCGGTCAGGCTGGTCGGCGACCTGATCGGCGAAGGCTACGGCGAGGCTTACGCTGCGGACAACCCGCTGGCGGTCGTCGAAGGCCGCCCCATCCCCGTGCGCCCCGTGCCCGTCTTGCCGAAGAAGAAAAAGTGGTGGCAGGTCTTCGGCGGGTGATCAATGGGAAGATTCAAGGCGAAGGCACCGAAATCAAAAAGCAGACTTCGGTGCCTTCGCGTTTTTGCCGCACGGCCTTGTCGGCAGTTAAAACTACGGCGCAGGCAAGAGCGTCGCCCGTCGGCCCTCGTAGGTGCCATCGAAAGAGAAGACGAAATTGCCGGCGGCATCGAAGATTTCGACGAACGCCGTGCCGGTGAATTGGTTAGCCGAGCTATTGACCTTCAGCCGCGCCCGTTCTCGATAGGTGCCGGCGAAGCCCGCTGTATCAAAGCCATCGATCAGGACGCCGTAGCCGGTCACCGAAAACTCGCCATCGCCGAGCTTCTCCCAGAGACCGCGTCCGGGCGTGCCGGGCGGCGCAACAAAGTCAATCTGCGAGTTTTCGGCGAACGTGCCTTCCGAGTGGAAGGTAAAGAGGGTGTTGAACGGCGCTTGTGTCGGCGGCGCATCGAGGGGAACGGCAACGGCTTCCGCCTGGCTGGACGGCGTGTGTGTTCTGGCCATTCGCAGAAATTTGCTTGCCGCCGGATTGGCGGCGGCATCTCCGAGGTTGAAGTTGATGTTCACCAGCCAGGTGCCGGTGAGATCAATCTGTTTCTTCGCGCCCTTGCCGACGGGAGTCTGTGCCTGTGAGCCGATGGCCAGCGCCAGACCGGCAATGAGCAACATTGCGATAATAGTTTTGCGGTTCATTTTCTCTCCTCATTTGCGGCGCGCACGCCGCTGGTTTAATCCGACATCAGATGGTAGATTGAGGCTTCCGATCCGTGCCTCTCTGACTCGCGGCAGATTGTAAGAAGCAAGCGCGCCGAATGTCCTTAACCGCGCGACTAATCGTTGCTAATCGTTGCTAACCGAAGGCTATGACCAAAGATTGCTACGAGTTTGGGCCTTTTTGTTTTGATGCGAGGAAGCAGACGCTGACGCGCGATGGCGAGCCCATCCGGCTCAAGGCAAAAGCCTGTGATCTGTTAAAGGTCTTGTTGGAGCATCACGGCGAAGCCCTGGACAAAGAGCGGCTGATGACTCTGCTGTGGCCGGACACGGTGGTCGAAGAGAACAACCTGACCGTACACATGACGGCGCTGCGCAAAGCCCTCGGCGAACGCCCCAACGATAACCGCTACATCGTTACGATTCCGGGGCGCGGCTACCGCTTCGTCGCCGAAGTGCAATCCCCGGCAGCTATGCCGTTGGCCACCGAGGCTGATGCCGAAGCGGTGACGCCGGCGAAAGACGAGTTGACCCGGATTCCTCGAACCAAGCCGCGCCGCCTGATCCGCTTCGGCGCGTTGGCGATGGGCGTCGTGGCGCTGGTCGGCGGCGTAATTTACTGGTTGAAGCCGCGGCCACAGCCGGTTGAGCCGACGCCCGCGCTCCCGACGATCAAATCGCTTGCCGTCTTGCCGTTCAGATCGTTGACCCCGAAGCCGGGCGAAGATTACATCGGCGTCGGCATTGCCGATGTGATGATCACGCGATTGAGCAACCTCAGCCAGTTGGTCGTCCGCCCGACCAGTTCGGTGCTGGCCTTTAGTGGGCAGGACGCCGTCGAAGCTGGGCAGTTGTTGAAGGTCGATTTGGTGCTAGACGGCAGCATTCAAAGGCAGGGTGACCGCATGCGCGTCACCGTGCGCTTGCTGCGCGTCAGCGACGGCCAGGCGCTGATGGCCATGCAGTGTGACGAGAAATGCGCCGACCTCTTCGCCCTTCAGGACGCGATCTCCAATCAGGTGACCGAAGCGCTGGCCTTGCAGTTGACGGGCGACGAGCGGCAGCGGCTGATGAAGAATTACACAGGCAACGCCGCGGCCTATCAGGAATATCTCAAGGGCCGCTTCCACACCCTGCAATACACGCCCGACGGGTTCAAGAATGCAATTGTGCATCTGAACAATGCCATCCGCCTCGACCCGACTTATGCGCTCGCCTACGCAGGGCTGGCCGACGCCTACACGGCGGCTTCAGACTGGCTGCTGCCGCCGCGCGAGGCGCTCGGCAAAGCGCGCGCCGCCGCGCAAAAAGCCCTCGCGCTAGACGACACGCTGGCCGAAGCTCATGCCGCGCTCGGTCACGTCAAGCTGCATCGGTCGGAGCCTGACGCCGAAAGCGAGTTGCAGCGGGCCTTGCAGCTCAACCCGAATTCGGTGGCGGCGATGCTCTGGTATGGCGAATATTTCATGGCGAAGGATTTGACGAAAGGGCTGGCCATTTTGCATCAGGCTCAGCGCCTCGACCCGTTGTCGCCGGTCATCGGCAGTTTCATCACGGCCAGTTATGCCCTGGCGCGGCAGCCTGATGGGGCGCTCACAGAGGCGCGGAAGACCGTGGCGCTCGACCCGAACGATGCGTTCGCGCGCGGGCTGCTGGCTGAAGCCTATGACGCCGAAGGGGACTACGCCGCGGCGATCAGTGAAGCCGAGAAGCTGCGGCAACTGGTCATCAACCCGCAGCAACTCGGGACGCTGGGCCGCGATTATGTGCTCGTCGGCAAGCCGGACGAGGCGCGGCGTGTGCTCGCCGAGATGGACCGGCTAGCGCAAAGGCAATACGTCTCGCCTTACGACCGCGCCATCATCTATGCGACGTTGGGTGACAAGGATCAGGCGTTCGCCTGGTTGAACAAGGCGTACGACGATCAATCTGAATGGATAGGGTGGCTGCAAGCCGATTACCGCTTAGACAGCCTGCACGGCGACCCGCGCTTTGATGATCTGGTTCGCCGCGTCGGCCTGTCGTCTTGACCGGGAATCGCCGCGAGCCGGATGCATGGCACGTTGGAGCCACTCGATTGATTTGAGGAAACCGGCCTATCGCCGGTCTACGGCGCGGCGGGCAGCCTGTATTTAAGCGGCGCGTGGGCTGTCTTCACCGGGCGTTGGTGAATTCGATCAGCCGTTCAAGCTTCATCATCGCCTTGCCGCTGTCAATCGCTTCGGCGGCCAAGCGCACGCCTTCCGTGAAGTCGCTGGCGCGGCGACTTGCGACCAGCGCCGCCGCCGCGTTCAGCAAGACAATGTCGCGGCGCGGGCCGGGCTCGCCGCGCAAGACTTCCAGGATGATGGCGCTGTTTTGCCGCGCATCGCCGCCGCGGATTGCTTCAAGCGATGCCCGCCGCAGCCCGAAATCTTCGGGCATGACCGTGTAGGTGCGCAGCTCACCCTCGGCTAGCTCGGTCACCTTACTCTCAGCGCTGATGCTAATCTCATCCAGCCCGTCGCTGCCGTGAACGACCAGCGCGCGCCGGCTGCCCAGCGCCCGCAAGGCGGCGGCGAGCATCTCGGTCAGCGGCGCGGCATAGACGCCGATCACCTGCGTGTCGGCGCCCGCAGGGTTCGTCAGCGGCCCCAGCATATTAAAGATCGTGCGGATGCCCATCTGCCGGCGCGCCGGGCCGACATGCTTCATCGCCTCGTGCAGCAGCGGCGCGTGCAGGAAGCCGATGCCGACTTCGTCAATGCAAGCGGCGATCAACGGTGGCGCAAGCTCGATGCGGACGCCGAGCGCTTCGACGACATCAGCGCTGCCGCACTGGCTCGACACCGAGCGGTTGCCATGCTTGGCGACGCGGACGCCGCAGCCGGCGACGACCAGCGCGGTCGCCGTCGAGACATTGAAGCTGCCGCTGACATCGCCACCCGTGCCGCAAGTATCAATCAAGGCTTCGCGCTCGGTGCCGGCGATCTCCGAGCCGACGAGGCTCTGCGGACGGACGGGCGCGGCGCGGCGGCGCATGACGCGCGCAAAGCCGATAATCTCGTCGACGGTCTCGCCTTTCATGCGCAGTGCCGTCAGCAGCGCGGCGATCTGCGCATCGCTACACTGGCCGCTCATGATCTGTTCCAGCACCGCTTCGGCCTGCTCACTGCTCAGGCTGCGGCCTTCGACCGTCTGCTTGATGGCTTCGGTAATCGTCATCGGCAGAAAACTAGCACAGGAAAGGGGCTAGGGACTAGGGGCCAGGGAACAGGAGGCAGGAGGCAGTAAGCAGGAAGCAGGAGGCAGCGGTTCTTAGTTGCTGCTGGTTGCTGATCTTTAAAACAGTTGCGTATGCTCTGGGACTGCTTCCTGCCTCCTGCCTCCTGCTTACTGCCTCCTGTTCCCTAGTCCCTAGCCCCTGCTGTTATCTTGCCCGAAAGCCGTCAACGTATTCATTCATACTGAAGGAGTGGGTTGACCGAATCACGGCGGTAAATAGCTAACTACCTACCAAATAAGCAGCCTGCCGGCGGCGGGCGCTGCCGGGGCGCTGGCACCGCGCTTGCACTTATGCTTTCCCCGGAGACCTGTAAAGTCCCTGGCATCTTATTACAGACTGAGTGATGCCCCCATCCAAAAGGTCTTTTCGCAAACGCATGGAGCAATCACCGGCTCGACTTGACCAGGCGCGAAATCGCCTTCAAGCGCAAGTCAGCCGAATGAGCCAGCCAGCATTTCTGCTTCGAACAGAAGGTGAGGCAATGATGAAGCAATCCACTGGCGAACACACGAGCCCGGAATCGACGGGGCTCGAACATCTGTTGCAGCAGGTCGAACGCTCGACCTCGCATTACGAAGCCTTGAGTCTTGAGCGCTCGGCTTCCGACGCGCAGATTATCGCCGCTTATCAACGCGCCGCCGCCGTATTGCAGCCGTGGCGCAACGCCCTGGAAGCCAGAGGCGAAGCCGCCGGTGAAGCACTCGCTCGCGTCGAGCTGGCCACCAGCCGCCTGGCGCATGCCTATTCGGTGCTGTCGAATCCCAACAAGCGCGTCGAATACGACCGCTTCGTCATTGTCAGAGCGCCCGGGTCGCCGGCCACTGACGCGGCGGCGCTGCCTGCCGCCAAGCCGCAGAAGGCCAATCCGTCGGACACCAGTAGCGCAGCGGAAGCCGCGCGCTTGATGCTCGCAGATGTGAGCGCCGAAGCCGATCCGACTGCCGCCGCCGATGAGAACCGCCGCCGCAGCCAGCGCTTCCCGCTTTCGGTGACCGCGACCGTCATCGGCTATCACCGCAAGGCAGGCAAGTGGACCGAAGATGTCGAAACCGTAGACGCCAGTTGCACAGGGGTTACCTTGCGCCTGCGTCACCGTGTCCGCCACGGCACTATTCTTTACGTCACTTTGCCGCTGCCGGAGCAGCTGCGCAGCCATGACCTGAAGGAGCCGAATTACCGCGTCTATGCGCTGGTGCGGCGCGTTCACCCGGTCAAAGACGGCATGCGCGTTACCGCTCTGGAATTCGTCGGCGAGCACCCGCCAGTCGGCTACCTCGATAAGCCCTGGGCGACTTTTCAGACTAAACCCTGGACCGGTGTCGAGCGCCGCCGCTCGCCGCGCAAGCCCGGCGGTCAGATGATCTGGGTCGAGTATTTCACCGAAGACCTGCAATGTCTGCGGCAAGAGGCCGGGCGCACCGAAGACGTTAGCGAAGGCGGGCTGCGCATCGCCGTGAAGGGCGCGCCTCCCGAGTTCGAGTTCGTCCGCGTCAGCTACCCTGAGCGCGGCATGGAAAGCTATGCCGTCGTCTGCAACCGCTTTCTCAAGGATGACGGGCTGGAGCGCCTCTGCCTGCGCTTGATCGATAATAATGAACTGACGGAGCGCGCCGTGATGCGGCCTGAAGTCGAAGCCCTGGCGGTGGCGCAAAAAGCGCCGGCGCCGCCGCCCCGTGGCCGCATCCTGGTCGCTGACGATGACCCGCCGCTGCGCCGCGTGCTCGGCAAGATTCTTACCTCCGCCGGCTACGACGTCATCCTTGTCGAAGACGGCAAAGCGGCAGTCGAGAAAGCCGCCGAGATCAAGCCCGATCTCGTCATCACCGACGGCCTGATGCCGAAGATGCACGGCTTTCTGGTCTGCAAGGCGCTGAAAGAGATGAAGCCCGCACCGAAAGTCATCATGCTCACCGCTGTCTATACGAAACTGAACTACCGCTTCGAGGCGCGCGACCGCTATGGCGCCGATGAGCTGTTAACCAAACCCTTCGAGGTCGCCAACCTGCTTAAATGCATTGAGCGCCACCTGGGCGGCACGCCGCAGGCGATGGCCGGATAAGCCCGCCACAGGCGGGAAGGAAAAAGGAAAAAGGCAAAAGGCAAAAGGTCGGCAGAGGAGTCAATAGATAGCTTGAGGCTAACTATTAATCCAGGTCCACCATTTTTGCCTTTTGCCTTTTGCCTTTTTCCTTCCCTTGACCGCCCGCGCGCCGCGCGCATAAGATAGCGGCTCGCAAATCAACAATCAGGGAAAGCCACGGCAAGTTTTCCTGGCGTTTTCCGCAAAGGAGCGTGAAGGATGTGGCAAGAATTCAAGCGGTTCATCGCGCGCGGCAACGTCATTGACCTGGCCATCGGCGTCATCATCGGCGCGGCCTTCGGCAAGATCGTCACCTCGCTGGTCGAAGGCATCATCATGCCGCCCATCGGCGTGCTGCTAGGCAAGGTCGATTTCGCCGGCATGTTCGTCGTGCTCGACCACGCCAAAGGCGAGCCGGCGTCGCTGGCCGACGCCAAGGCGAAAGGCATTCCGGTCTTCGCCTATGGCCAGTTCATTAACGACATCATCAATTTTCTGATCATCGCCTTTGTGATCTTCATGCTCATCCGCGCCGTTAATCGCATTCGCGGCGTCAAAGAGGAGCCGCCGGCGACCAAGAAGCCTTGCCCGATGTGCGCGACCGAGATTCCGCTTGCGGCGAAGCGCTGCCCGTTTTGCACCTCGGAGCTGGCCGCCTTGCCATCAGCGTGATTTTGCAATCCGCTGACAGCTTTTACAGCTTTTTACACCGGCGTCAACACATTTACATCCCTGCGCCGTAGAATCCTTGCTGAAACACAGAGCAAGTTCAAAGAGTTTCTCGACTACCAGTGGGAGGGATTCTAAGGATGCACTGTACCCTCCCGCTGGCTGCCATTCCGCTTACGCTCGGCCAACGCAGCCGGGCCGCTCCAACCCACTTCACTGTTGCTGTTGTTGCTGCTCTGCTCGACCTCTTCGACCGGCGGCAAAGGCTCGAAGGCTGGCTGTGGCAGCGAATGCCAAACGGGCGGCTTATCGGAACAAGCCACCAATGACGCGAGAGAACCCGAACCGCCCTGTCCTTATCAGAGAACCCGAACCGCCCTGTCCCTATCTTGGCATCTTAGCGGTTAATTTCAGCCGACGAACTTATAGCCGGCGCGATGCACGGTGACGATGTGATGTGGGTCGCCGGGGTTCACTTCGATCTTCTGCCGCAGCTTGGCGATGTGCGTATCCACGGTGCGCGTCAGCGGGAAGCTGTCGTAGCCCCAGACGTGATCGAGCAGTTGATCGCGGGTGACGACCTCGCCGGGATGCTCGGCAAAGTATTTCAGGATGCGGAACTCACGCGGCGACAGCTCAAGCGGCGCCTGGCTTTTCGTCGCGATGTTCTTCTTGAAGTCCACGACAACGTCGCCGAAGCGCAGCACGTCAATCAACTCTTTATTGCTGGCGGCGCGGCGCAGCACCGCTTCGACGCGCGCCGCCAGTTCCATGAAGCTGAACGGCTTGGTGACGTAATCGTCGGCGCCGATCTTCAATCCGAGCACCTTATCGATCTCCTGACCGCGCGCCGTCAGCATGATGATAGGAATCCGATTGCCCTTGCTGCGCAACTGGCGGCAGACATCCAGGCCGCTCAACTTCGGCAGCATCACGTCCAGGATCATGATGTCGAACTGACCGTCGGCGGCCAGCGCCAAGCCTTGCGCGCCGTCTCTGGCCAGCGTCACCTCGTGGCCTTCGTATTGGAAGCCATCGTTGAGCGCCACCGCCATCGCGTTGTCGTCTTCGACCACTAAGACTTTTGCCATTGCCACGGGAATCTTCTCCTCATTCAACTGCGCGCCAGTGATTGGCCGCCGGTTGCCACTCCCGGCGCGCTGGCGTCGCGTTCGATGCCGGCGTCGGCCAGCGCCGGCAGGTAGATGGTAAAGGTGCTGCCGCGACCGGGGCGGCTGTCGAGCGTCACCTTGCCGCCGTGCGCCTCGACGATGTGCTTGACGATGGCCAATCCCAGACCGCTCCCCTTCACGTCATGCACCAACCCCGTGCTGACGCGGTGGAAGCGCTCGAAGACCTTCTCTTGATCTTCTTCGGGGATGCCGACGCCACTGTCGCTGACGGCGAGTGTCACCCACTCGTCTTGACGGTCGAGCTTGAGATAAATGTCGCGCGCCACGTCGGAATACTTCACCGCGTTGTCGAGCAGGTTGACGAGCGCCTGCGTCATGGCGTCGGCGTCAAGGGCGACGCGCGGCAGGTTGGCCGCCGCCTCGAAGTGAATCGTGAACTCGTCCTGCTTCAAGCGCACCTCGAAGACTTTCAGCGTATCGGCAACCAGCTCGCCGAGCGCAGTCGGATAGAAGTGATAGCTCTTCTGTCCTGACTCGATGCGCGAGAAGTCGAGAATGTTGTTGATCAACTGCGTCAGCCGCCGGCTCTCGGTTTCGATGTACTCGCCATACTCGCGCATCTTGGCGGTGTCTTTGACGCGCCCCAGTTTCAGGAACTCGCCGAAGACGCGGATCGAAGCCAGCGGCGTGCGCAGCTCGTGCGAGACGTTGCTGACAAAATCCGACTTCATCTGCGACAGCCGCATGGCGCGCGCCGCCGTGCGCAAGGTCAGGGCGATGCCGCCGATCAGAAACAGCGTCATGGCCACGCCGAGCGACAGGTTCATCACGAAGTTGCGCCGCGCCCACTGCGCCTCGGTCATGCCGCGCATGCGCGTCGCCAGGAACCAGCGCGTGAAGATGAAAGAGAAGCGCATATAAGCTTCTTCGTCTTCCGACGCAATGCGCTCTGCGCCGTAGATCGGATCGCCCTGCTCGTCGTTGATCGCGACCATGACGTCCTGGTAGTCGGTCGGGAAGGTCTCGCGCAGCGGTCGCTCAATGGCGGCCGGCAGCACTTCTTCGAGGAAGTATTTTTGATCGATCACCATGCCGCTGACGGCGATGATCCTTTCATCGGCATCCACCACAGGCTTGACGACCAGCGGATACCACGGATTGCGATCACTGCCCATCGGCATGGAGATGACCTGTGTGCCGCCGCGAATGTAGATCAGGTAAGCGGCGCAGGCGACGTTGATGGCCTGTAGCTCTGCCGCCGCAGGCTCCGGTTGCATGCGGCGCGTCGCCGGGTCGTAGAACAGCACCGCCCCTTGATTGACGCCGTTGCGCGTCGTGTCAACGACGACGAAGAAGCGCCCCGCGCCGGGAATGTTCTTTTGTGAGAAGTGCGCGGCGACGGGCTGCAAAGCGGCGATCAGCGCGGCGTCGTCTTTGGCTTGAATCGCGCCGCCGGCGCGATTGGTGATGGCTTCCGCCGGCACGCTCAAGGCGTCAACGGCGTTGTCGTAATAGAAGGTGTGAACCTCTTTGACGACCGAGCGCAGGTAATCGCGCATGACCTCTTTGCGGTAGATGGGCAGCGTCTTTTCCAGCGACCTCAGCGAGCGGTATTGCCAATAAACGATGAAGACGAGCGGAACGGCCACCGCGAGTGTGCCCATTAAGAGAGCGCGTTTTTTTAGGAACGTCTTCAGCCTCTCCATCTCAACGGTTCCCTTCCGCGTGGTTTAATATACAGCAGCCAGGGCCGGCGCAGAGCGCGCGCCACTTGCTTTTTACATCGTTTTGACAAGTTTCACAAGATTTGACCGGCGGCGCGCAAAAGCGTGAAATGTTTCGTTTTTATTGCGTCCGGACAAGAGTATTGAACCCGCCATGCCGACTCCTGTAAGATTATATCAGTAGCTTTCTTCAGGGGGATTCAACGGATGAAATCAAGCAAGGGGTTGGTGATCGGGGTAGCGATTGTACTGGCCACCGTGGCCGCGATTTTTGGCTTCCAGTGGAAAGCGGTCGGGCAATCGGCGCGCATCCAGACAGCGCAAGCGGCAAACAATGAAAGCAGCGCGCCGGCCTCGGCGGTTGGCGTCGAGCGCTTATCGGCGGCGGCAAAGCCGGCGGCAGAAACCGCTTCGGCGGCGGCGGGGCTGTTTGCCTCGGCGGCTTCGCGCAATGCCGATTTGCAGGACAGCCTGACGTGGGCCTTCGGCGGCAAATCGCAGCGCGGCTGGCGGCTCTACGCGCCGCTGGTCGGCGGCCTGATCGGCGCCGACAGCGCGCAGACGAGCGGTGATTTCGCGGCGCAGTTATCGCGCTGGCAGCAGCAGCACGGCGCGTCGGCAAACGGCATCCTTGATAACAACACCTGGTCGCAGATGGTCTCCAACTGGCAGGCGAATCGCCTGAAAGATCACAGCCGCCCGACGGCAGAAGAAGTGGTGACGATCCCGACGACGGAGTGCTACGACCCGTCGCGGCCCGAAGCCTTGCGCCAGGCCGAGCGCCGCACCTACGCCGCGTACAAGCAGATGATTGCGGCGGCGGCCTCGGACCCTTCGCTCGGCTTGCAGGTGACCGGCGACGGTCAGCTCGCCGACAGCGAGAAATATTTCAAAGTCGTCTCGGCGCTGCGCACGCCTGAATATCAAGCGCAGTTGCGGGCGCAGTCGCCCAACAGCGGACGCGCCGGGCTTGCGGTCAACAGCCCGCACTTTACCGGGCGCGCGCTTGATCTGTATGTCGGCGGCGAGCCGGTCAGCACCAAAGACGACAACCGCGCCATTCAGACGCAGACCAAAGCCTATCGCTGGCTGGTGAAGAATGCCGGACGCTTCGGCTTCCGCCCCTACTTCTACGAGCCGTGGCATTGGGAGTACGTTGGAAAGTAAAAAGTAAAAAGGCAAAAGGTAAGAGCGGCGGAGCGAATCACGCGTTCCTTCGACTTTTACCTTTTGCCTTTTTACTTTTTACTTCCGAAGGAGCGATGCTTCTGGCCGTTGCGCGAAACGATGGAACCATTCGCCAAAGTCCGGCGCTACGTCAAACAACACGCGCTGCTTGAAGGCGCGCGCGGCGTCGTGGTAGCGGTATCGGGCGGGCCGGATTCCGTCGCGCTGCTCGATATGCTCGCGCGTTTGCAGGCGTCTATTCACATCGCCCACCTCAATCATCAACTGCGCGGCAGAGATTCAGACGAAGACGCCGAGTTTGTGCGGCGACTGGCCGAGCGGCTCGGCTTGCCTGTGACAGTAGAATGCGCTGACGTGCGCGCGGCGGCTGAGCGTGCGCGGCGCGGCATCGAAGAAACGGCGCGCGCGATTCGCTACGACTTCTTGCGGCGCGTCGCGCGCGCGACCGGTGCCGACCATATCGCCACGGGCCACACTATGAGCGATCAAGCCGAAACCTTCCTGATGCGCCTGGCGCGCGGCGCAGGCACGCGCGGCCTTGTGGCGATGCGCCCGATGAGCGCCGTGCCAGCGTGCGACGCGGGGACAGTGTCGCTCATCCGCCCGCTGCTCTGCATCACGCGCAGTGAAGTAGAAGCCTACTGCGACGCGCGCGGCTTGAGTTATCGGCTGGATGCGACGAACCTGGGCGGCGAGTACACGCGCAACCGTGTACGCCGCGACGTGCTGCCGGCGGTGCAAGCCATCAACCCGCGGGCGGTCGAAGCCATCGCGCGCGCGGCAGAGCAACTCGCCGCCGATGAAGCGGCGCTTGATGAGCTGGCGCAAGGTTTTCTTGATGCGGCGCGCGTCGAGCCTTCCCACGAATCGAGCGATAGGGCGATTGCCGCCTATCGCGTCGCCGCGCTCAGCGCGCCGCCCGCCGGCCTGCGGCGTCGAATGTTGCTTGAAGCGGCGCGTCGCGCGCGCGTCGTCGGCGAAGAGATCACCGCAAAGCATGTCGCCGCGCTTCAATCATTGCTTGATGAAAAGATGCGCGGCAAACGCGTTCAGCTCCCCTGCGGCCTGGAAGTCTGGCGCGAATTCGAGGCGCTCGTCTTTAAGCGCGCCAGCGAAGCGGCAGACGACAACTATGCCTTTGAATTAAGTGCCGCGCAGCCTGCGGTTGAAGCCGGCGGTCTGCGGCTCATCATCGAGCGCGGCTTGCCGGCCAGTCAGATGCCGGGGCTCATCGAGCAGGCCGCGCGCTTGAAAACCGAGCGCCGCCGCGACTGGTTGATGGCCATTCTCGATGACGAAGTGCTGCCCGCGAGCTTAGTGGTTTGCCCGCGCCCGCAAGGCGCGCGCGCCCGGCTGGCGGGGCACCAAAAAACAATTAAGTTGAAAAAGCTGATGATTGCCCATACAATCCCGGTCAGCCGCAGGGCCACATGGCCGGTTGTGATGACGACCGATCAACGCTATGTATGGTCGCCGGGACTGCCCCCAGCCGTTGACTTCGCGGCGCACGACGCCACCCGCTCCCTTGCCATCGTGCGCGCCTCGGAACCTCTAAACCTTTGCAGGAGCACCGATGGATAACAACCTTCAAATCGTCCGTAGCGAGCAGGAGATTCAAAACCGCATTCAAGAGCTTGCCGCCGAAATCCGCAATCAGGTCGCGGTGCGCGAGCTTACAGTCGTCGGACTGCTCGACGACGCCTTCGTCTTCCTGGCCGACCTAATTCGCGCCCTCGACCTGCCGCTCAGTTGTTGCTTCATGAAAGTCAGCCGCCATCGTCACGGCGGCCAGACGGAAGTGATGTTCACCAGCGAATTCGACCCGCGCGGGCGCGACATCCTGCTGGTCGGCGGCGTCGTCGCCACCGGCGTGACGCTCGATTATGTGACCAAACATCTGGCCGACCGCGGCATCAAATCACTGCGTACCTGCATGCTGGTCGACAAGCCGGGCGAGCGGCGCGTTGACATTCGACCCGACTTTGCGGCTTTTGAAAGCGACGGCGGCTTCGTCTTCGGCTACGGCCTGGGATTACAGAACCAATTCCGCCAGCTACCGTATTTGGCAGTGACGAAGTAAGCCGTTGCCGGTTGTCCGTTACTAGTTGCCCGTTGGAGAGCGCCCGCTGGCGGGCGCACGTCCTGCTTACTGAGAACTGACAGCGGAGAGCCGGCAATTGTAGATTTCGCAAGAAATCTACAATAAAGGCTGCGGGGGCAGGTTATTGCGCATCAAAATGGAGTCAGTTAGAATGGGATTACGCGCGCAAGGCGCAGTTTTCGTGGAGGTATCAGGTGAACTCAACTGTTAGACAGATCATTTTTTGGGTGCTGATTATTGGTGGCGCATTCCTGCTTTATCAGGTCTTTAATGGCAAAACAACGACGAAGGATGCGCAGCTCAATTATCCGCAACTGCTCCAGAAAGCGCAGGACAAACAGATCCGCAAAGCGACCATCGAAGAAGGGCGCGGGGTGCGCGGCGAACTCACCGACGGCCAGACGTTCAATATCGATCTGACCAACGAGTTCATTCAAGCCGAGCTTGCCAAGAAGTTCAACGAGAATGGCGTGGACTTTTCCTTCAAGAGCTCGTCGTCGAGCCAGTGGCTCATCGGCCTGTTGAGCTACGCGCCGCTGCTGGTCTTTATCGGCTTGTGGATTTTCATGATGCGGCAGATGCAATCGGGCGGCAACAAGGCGCTGTCGTTCGGCAAGTCGCGCGCCAAGCTGCTCAGCAACCAGCAGAAGCGTGTCACTTTCAAAGATGTCGCCGGTGTTGACGAAGCCAAGGAAGAATTACAAGAGATTATCGAATTTCTGAAAGAGCCGCAGAAGTTCCAGAAGCTCGGCGGGCGCATCCCGAAGGGCGTGCTGATGATGGGGCCTCCGGGCACCGGCAAGACCTTGCTGGCGCGCGCCGTCGCCGGCGAAGCCAATGTGCCGTTCTTCTCGATTTCGGGCTCTGATTTCGTTGAAATGTTCGTCGGTGTCGGCGCTTCGCGCGTCCGCGACCTCTTCGAGCAGGGCAAGAAGAACGCGCCGTGCATCATCTTCATTGATGAGATTGACGCGGTCGGGCGGCATCGTGGGGCCGGCCTTGGCGGCGGCCACGACGAGCGCGAGCAGACGCTCAACCAGTTGCTTGTCGAGATGGACGGCTTTGAATCGAACGACGGCGTCATCCTGATGGCCTCGACCAACCGCCCGGACGTGCTCGACCCGGCGCTGCTCAGACCGGGCCGCTTCGACCGCCGCGTCGTGGTCAATCGCCCCGACGTCAAAGGCCGCGAAGGCATCCTCGCCGTTCATACGCGCAAGATTCCGCTCGGCGATGACGTCGACATCAATGTGATCGCGCGCGGCACGCCGGGCTTTACGGGCGCCGATCTGGCGAACCTGGTGAACGAAGCGGCGCTCAACGCGGCGCGCTACAATCGCAAGACAGTCGCCATGCTCGACTTCGAGTGGGCGAAGGACAAAGTGCTGATGGGCACCGAGCGCCGCTCCATCGTCATGTCGAACGAAGAGAAGCGCAACACGGCTTATCACGAAGCGGGTCACACGCTGGTCGGCATCAAGGTGCCGAACGCCGACCCGATTCACAAAGTCTCGATCATCCCGCGCGGCATGGCTCTGGGCGTGACCATGCAGTTGCCGGAAGCCGACCGTTACTCGCACACCAAAGATTATCTCGAAGGCCAGGTGGCCATCCTGATGGGCGGGCGCATCGCCGAAGAGACCTTCTTGAATCACATGACGACCGGCGCGTCGAATGACATCGAGCGCGCCACCGAGCTGTCGCGCAAGATGGTTTGCGAGTTCGGCATGTCAACGCTCGGGCCGATCACCTATGGCAAGAAGGAAGAGCAGATCTTCCTGGGCCGCGAGATCGCTCAGCATCAGGATTACAGCGAAGACACGGCGATCAAGATTGACCAGGAGGTCAACCGCATCGTCACCGAGCAGTACAACCGCGCGCGGCAGATCATTGTCGAAAACAAAGAGGCGATGATCCGTCTGGCTGAAGCGCTGCTCGAACGTGAGTCGTTGGATTCGGTGCAGATTCGCCGGCTGGTGGCAGGCTTGCCGCTCGACGACGACGAGCCGACGCCGACGCGCACCGACAAGCCGAAGAGCGAGCCGCGCCCGTCGGTGCTGAACCCGATCCTGCCGGTTCCGGGTGACGCCCGCGCGTAAGCTCGTGACCAGTGAATAGTGACGAAAGGCCGGAGTAGAACATCTACTCCGGCCTTATTTCTTTACAGGTGCCGGGCGCAAGTTCCCGCCCCTCACTCGTCCCTTCTTGTCACTTGTCACTCAAAAGAGCTTGCGGCTGTCGAGCAGGATCGTCACCGGGCCGTCGTTGACGAGGCTGACTTGCATCATCGCCTGGAAGACGCCGGTTTCGACTTTAATGTCCTGGGCGCGCGCCCGGCTGACGAAGTATTCGTACAGCGCGTTAGCGCGTTCCGGCTCGGCGGCGTCAATGTAAGAAGGCCGGCGACCTTTGCGCGTGTCGCCGTAGAGCGTGAATTGTGAGACGACCAGCATCGCGCCGCTGGTGTCCGTAAGCGAGCGATTCATCTTGCCTTCGTCGTCGCGAAAGATGCGCAAGCCGATGATCTTGTCCGCCAGATAATCGGCGTCGGCTTCGCCGTCGTCGCGCGCCACGCCGAGCAGCACCAGCAAGCCGGCGCCGATCTCGCCAACCGTCCGGTCATCTACCTCGACTTTTGCTGACGTGACTCGTTGAACGACTGCGCGCATAAGGAGACTTTCTAGCACGACGAGCGAAGCTTAAGACAATGAGATATGCGGCTCGCTCAACCGGCTTACTTGGTGGCGGCCTGCGCGTGGTAATCCTGAAGCGAGCGCACCTGAAGCTCGTCGTCGCGCAGGGCGCGAATGGCAGCGACCGTTGCCTTTGCGCCCGTCAGCGTCGTGATGCAGGGCACGGCGTACTGCATGGCGGCGCGGCGAATGGCGCGCTCGTCGTAAAACGACACGCGCCCGAGCGGCGTGTTGATGATCAGATTGATCTGCTTGCTTTTCACCAGGTCGGCAATGTTCGGGCGGCCTTCGTTGACTTTGTAAACTACATCACACGGCAGCCCGGCGCTCGTCAGGCGGCGCTGCGTGCCGCGCGTCGCCACCAGACGGAAGCCCATCTCGTGAAGCTGCCGCGCCAGCCCGATGACTTCGCCCTTGTCCTGATCGTTGACGCTGACGAAGACCGCGCCTTCACGCGGCAGGCGCAGGCCCGCGCCCTGCTGCGCCTTCAAGAACGCGCCGCCGAAATTTTCCGCCACGCCCATCACTTCGCCGGTCGAGCGCATCTCGGGGCCGAGTATCGGGTCAACGCCGGGAAACTTCACGAACGGGAAGACCGGCGTCTTGATGTAGAAGCGATCTACCGCCAGCTCATCCGGTAAATGAAACTCCGCCAGCTTGCGGCCAATCATCAGTTTGGCGGCGATCTTCGCCAGCGGCACGCCCGTGGCTTTCGACACGAACGGCACGGTGCGCGAAGCGCGCGGGTTCACTTCCAGCACATAGACCGTATCATTCGCGATGGCGAATTGAATGTTCATCAAGCCGACGACCGTTAAGGCCCGCGCCAGCTCTCTGGTGTAGCGGCGCATCGCTTCCAGGTGCTCGGCCTTCACTTCATAAGGCGGCAGCACGCACGACGAATCGCCCGAATGGATGCCGGCCTCCTCGATGTGCTGTTGGATGCCGGCGATAACCACCGACTCGCCGTCGGCCAGCGCATCGACGTCAATCTCGCCGGCGCTCTCTAAGAAAGAATCGATCAACACGGGATGCTCGGGCGAAGCTTCAACGGCGTGCGTCATATAGTTGTCGAGGCTGGTCTCGTCATAGACGATCTGCATCGCCCGCCCGCCCAGCACATAACTGGGGCGCACCAGCACCGGGTAGCCGATGCGCGCGGCGACTTCGCGCGCCTCTTCCAGAGACGTGGCGGTGCCGTTGGGCGGCTGCGGGATCGCCAGGTCGGCCAGCAGCTTGCCGAATCGCTTGCGGTCTTCGGCAAGGTCAATCGCTTCGGGCGAGGTGCCGACGATGGGCACGCCGGCTTTGAACAAGCGCATCGCCAGGTTCAAAGGCGTCTGCCCGCCGAACTGCACGATGACGCCGACGGGCCGCTCGCGCTCGACGACTTCCATCACGTCTTCAAAGGTGATCGGCTCGAAGTACAGCCGGTCAGCGGTGTCATAGTCAGTCGAAACCGTCTCCGGGTTGCAGTTGACCATGATCGATTCATAGCCTTCTTCTTTGAGCGCGAAGGCCGCGTGGCAGCAGCAGTAATCAAATTCGATGCCCTGGCCGATGCGATTCGGCCCGGAGCCTAAGATCATGACTTTCCGCCGGTCGGTCGTCGCCGCTTCGTCTTCGTCTTCGTAGGTCGAGTAGAGATAAGGCGTGAACGATTCGAACTCCGCGCCGCAAGTGTCTACGCGCTTGAAGACCGGCGCCACGTTCATCCTGCGCCGCGCCCGGCGAACATCGTCTTCGCTGGCGTTTAAGAGCGCCGCGAGTCGCTGATCGGAAAAGCCCATGCGCTTGGCTTCGCGCCATTCGTCGCGCGTGACTTGCTTAAGCGACTTCTGCCGCAACTCGGCTTCGCGCTCGCTGATCTGTTGCAGGTTGTCGAGGAACCAGCGATCAATCTTCGTCAGCTCGTGCAGCTCTTCGACCATATAGCCGTGCGCCAGCGCGTGCATCACAAAATAGACGCGCTCCGCAGACGGCACCACCAGCCGCCGGCGCAGCTCGACCTCATCGATGTTTTCCGGCACGCGAAACGAGCTGCGCACTTCGAGCGAGCGCAGTCCCTTCTGAAAGGCTTCCTTGAAGGTGCGCCCAATAGCCATCGCTTCGCCGACGGATTTCATCTGCGTGCCGAGCGTCGGGTCAGAGGCCGGGAACTTTTCGAAGGCCCACTTGGGAATCTTCACGACGCAGTAATCAATCGTCGGCTCGAAGCTTGCCGGCGTCTTGCGCGTGATGTCGTTGGGGATTTCGTCGAGCGTGTAGCCGACGGCGAGCTTGGCGGCGATCTTGGCAATGGGGAAGCCTGTCGCCTTTGAAGCCAGCGCCGACGACCGCGAGACGCGCGGGTTCATCTCAATAACGATGAGGTCGCCGTTCGTTGGGCTCAAGGCGAATTGAATGTTCGAGCCGCCGGTTTCGACGCCGACTTTGCGGATCACCTGAATCGCCGCGTCGCGCATGACCTGATACTCGCGGTCGCTCAAGGTCTGCGCCGGCGCGACCGTGATCGAATCGCCTGTGTGAACGCCCATCGCATCGAAGTTTTCAATCGAGCAGATGATGACGACGTTGTCGGCCATGTCGCGCATCACCTCAAGCTCGTACTCCTTCCAACCGATGATCGATTGTTCGATCATGGTTTCATGAATCGGCGACGCCGAGAGCGCGCGGGCGACGATCTCTTCGTACTCTTCGGCATTGTAAGCGATGCCGCCGCCGGTGCCGCCGAGCGTAAACGACGGGCGGATGATCGCGGGGAAGCCGACCATCTGAACCAGCCCGCGAGCTTCCTCCATCGTCTTGGCGAAACCGGAGCGCGGCATGTTCAAGCCGATCTCTTCCATCGCGCGCTTGAACAGCAAGCGGTCTTCAGCGACTTTGATGGCGTCGAGCTTGGCGCCGATCAATTCGACATTGAAGTGGTCGAGGGTGCCGTCTTCGGCAAGCGTGACGGCAAGATTGAGCGCCGTCTGGCCGCCGACGGTCGGCAGCAGCGCGTCGGGGCGCTCGCGCTCGATCACCTTGCGCACGGCTTCCGGAGTGAGCGGCTCGACGTAGGTGCGGTCGGCCAACTCCGGGTCGGTCATGATCGTCGCCGGGTTCGAGTTGATCAAGACGACTTCGAAGCCTTCCGAGCGCAGCGCTTTGCAGGCTTGCGTGCCGCTGTAATCAAACTCGCAGGCCTGACCGATGACAATCGGCCCTGAGCCCAGGATGAGAATCTTTTTGATGTCGGTTCGTTTTGGCATCTAGCTCTTGCCTTTGTCCTCTCTACTGCGAAGCCTGGCGCGGCAACGGCGCAGGCGGTTTCTCGTCCTCAAGAAATTTCGTGGTGTTTTCCGTCACGCTCGGCGGGGGAGGCAAGACTTCCTTATTCAACGAATCGGTGGTGTACCGCTTTACCGTCATTACGGTCGAGCCTTCCGGCAAGCTGTCGATCTGCCTCTTCCGCCTCGGCGAAGCGTTGCGCGGGTCGTCGTATCCCAGCGCCTTCAGTTCGCTGCTAGAGTTGTTCCACTTCGTAGCGCCCCAGATGAACCACACCATCCCGAAAGCCAGGAATATTCCCAACAATGGAACAAGCAGCATGAATTTTTCGGGCATACCCATAACCATCATCAGCGTCAGTTTCGAGATCATCAAGGCGCTTAAGATAAACCCTAAAGTCGTCATGCGGCGACCGCGATGATAGTTTTTCAAAAGCTCGACCAGACGTTCGTCTATCCCTGTCTCCGGCTCGAACTTGCCCATTAGCGCCTCGGAGACCAGCTCCAGGTTGGTGCCGCAGCGCGTACAGAATTTCAGATCGTCCGAGTTGTGCAAACTACAATTTGGACAGTACATAAACCACCTCCGATCAGCGTACGCGGCCCGCCCTCTGCTATCGGCTACTCGTAAGCCAGCGCCTTGACCGGGTCTTGATTGGCGGCGCGCAACGCCGGGTAGAGCGCACCCAGCAGGCCGGCAAGCATCCCTAAGACCAGCGCGTACAACAGCCACATCGGCTCAAGCTCGACATTCATCGTCGTCAGCCGCGTGATCATCAGCTTGCCGAGCGCCGACAGCGTGAAGCCGACCAGCACGCCGAGCGCGCTGATTAACAGGGCTTCCTTTTCGATCTCGCCGGCGATGAAAGCGCGCGACGCGCCCAGGCTCTTTAAGACGCCGATCTGCCGCGTGCGCTCGGCAACCGTCGTGTACATCGTCAGCAAGATGACCAGCGAGCTGATGATGATCGACAGCGCGATGACGACTTTCAAGAAGGTTTGCAGCGCCGGCGTGCCCTGCGAATAGATCAGCGGCAGGTCGCGCGTCATGGTGATGCTGTGGTCGGGGAAGCGCGCTTTGATGCGCTCGGCGATTTCGTCCTGACGCGCCGGGTCGCTGACTTTCACAAGAATCGTCGAGCAGAGGTTCGGGCGGTTCAGATAGGTCTGCATGGTCGCCAGCGGAATCTTGATGCGGCCCAATGATTCCGGCTCGTAGATGCCGACGACGCGGAACCGGCCATCGAGCAGCTCCATCTGGTCGCCGAGCTTGACCTTCTTCTGCCGCTGTTGAATGCGGTCAATCATCACTTCGTCAGGGGCGCTGATGGGCCTGCCTTCGATGACGCGAATATCCGAGACGTGCCCGAAGCGGTCGAAATCGATGCCATCGATCATTCGCCCTTGCAGGTTCTGGCCGATGGGCACGGCGTCTGAGACGCCTTCGATGGCGCGCAGCTCATCAGCGATCTGCACGTTCATCGATAGCGTCGGGTTGAGGCTCAAGCCAAAGACGGTGCCCGGCGGGCCGAAGAGAATCTCTGCCGTCAGCGCCGCATTGCGCCGGCCCTGTTCGTTGAGGAAGCCGTGCGCGATGCCGACCGTCAGCACCACCAGCACGACGCCGAGCGCCACACCCGCCATCGTCGTCACCGTGCGCGTCTTGCGGTAGAGCAGATTTGAAATGACCAGATTATCCATAAGCCGATTTTAGATTTTAGATTTTGGATTTTAGATTGGAAAGCCATTTACGTCTTGGCGCGGCGATCTTTGAACGTCAGCGCCGCGATTGCGCCAAGCCCGTAGGCGATCCAGACGAAAGCGCGCAGCTTGCGAATGATGGCCAGCGCCACGCCGGCGCTCGACCCCAGGCCAATCGCCTGGAGCGTCAGCGCGTTGCCGCTCTCGTAAACTCCGGCGCGCGTCGGCACGAAAAAGAACGCGCCGTTGATTACTTTCGTCACCGCCTCGACGACAAAGCCGGCAGCCAGCGACGCCGGCAAGTCCATTAGCGCGAGGATCAGGCAGACTTCGATGACGTTAATCAAGTGGGCCAGCAGATTGACGACAAAGATGCCGAAGAAGGCGCCGCGCCTTTGCTCATAAAATGCATAGACGTTCGCCTCGACTTCGCGGACGCGGGCGATGGCCGTGACCAAACGCAACGACCGACTCTCCTGCCCGGCGGTCAGGCGGCGCGCCGTCAGCCGCCGCAGTTGTTCGAGCATGCGCGCCAGGATGAACCAGCGCCCGCGCACCGCCAGCCAGACGAAGCCGATGGCCGCAAGCAAGGTTGCGGCGAACAGCCAGGCGGCGACCTGTAAGCGGTGCGGCACGTCAATCAACCAGGCGAGCGCCGGCAGCCCGCCGAGCATCACCAGAAAGACCGTGAGGTTGTAGATCAGGTTCTCGACGATCACCGACGAGAAGCCCTCGACGAGCGGCACTTCGCGGCGCACCATTGCCGCCTTCGCCGGCTCGCCCAACAAGGGGCCTGTCGCCGTCAGGTACTTGATGGCTTCGCCCGCCAGCATCGCGTTCATCAGCGACCAGAAAGTGATTTGCCGATGCGGCGGGTCAATCGCGTAATACCACGACGCGGCGCGCAGCAGGTTGCGCGCGGCTGACAGCGCAAGGATTGCGGCAAAGCCCCAGCCCATCATCGCCAGGTAATGCACGATGTTATCGACGCCGGTCTGCCGGATGAGATAAGCGAACAGCGCCAGGCCCGCCATGAACGAAATGATTTGCAGCCATTTCAGAAGCGATTTCTTCATGCGTGTTGAAGCAAGCGCGGATTGATGATTGAACCATGCGGCGAGCACGCGGGCATCAGCAGCCCTGCTAATCATCCATCTTACAATAGCGGCGGAAGGCGCGACAAATTGCCGGCGTGGCACCTCGCGCAAGTGTCACAACAGCGATGGCCGCGCGCCACCGCGCGGCTTATCATAAAGAGGGATGAGCAGCCTGGGAGCGCGGGCATCTTGCCCGCTGTATCGCGCCTGCGGAAGACTGGCGGGCGGGACGCCCGCGCTCCCAGGGGCGACGCGCGACAGCAAAGACCATGCGAACGAATCTCATCAGCTTTCTCGAAGACGCTGCCGGGCGCGGCAATGAAACGGCCTTCGCGCACCGGCGCGGCCTGCGCACCGAGCGCTGGTCTTATCAGCGATTGCGCGAGGTCGCCTTTCAGTTCGCGCGCGAGCTTGAGCGGCGCGGCATTCAGAAAGGCGAGCGCATCTTGCTCTGGGGCGACAACTGCGCCGAGTGGGTGGCGGCTTTCTTCGGCTGCGTGGCGCGCGGCGTCATCGTCGTGCCGCTCGATGTTGAAAGCGCGCCCGATTTCGTCGCCCGCGTGCAGCAGCAAGTGAATGCTCGATTGCTTGTCCACAGCGGCGAATGCCGGCTTGACCTGCCACGGCTCCGGCTCGATGAGCTGGCCGCCGCTGTCGCCCATCACGAAGCGACGCCTTTCGCGCGCGCTGACATTTCCGAAGACGACATCGCCGAAATCATCTTCACCTCGGGGACGACCGCCGAGCCGAAAGGCGTCATCATCACGCAGCGCAATCTGCTGGCGAACCTCCGTCCTCTTGAGCGCGAGATCGATAAGTACCTGAAGTGGGAGCGACCTTTTCACCCGATTCGCTTTCTCGATCTGCTGCCGCTCAGTCACGTCTTCGGCCAGTTCATGGGCATCTTCGTGCCGCAACTCCTCGGCGGCGAAGTCTACTTTCAAGACTCGCTCAACCCATCGGAGATCATTGCCGCCATTAAGAAGCAGCGCATCTCGGTCGTCGTTACGGTGCCGCGCTTTCTCGATTCCTTGCGCCAGAAGATCGAGCGCGACTACGCGGCGCGCGGCGAAAGTGATGCGTTTTACAATCTGCTCGAAGCCGCCGAGCGCGCCCATTTCTTGAAGCGCTGGTGGCTGTTCCGCCGCGTCCACCGGCAATTCGGCTGGAAGTTCTGGGCCTTCGTCGTCGGCGGCGCGGCGCTCAATCAGCAGACCGAAGGGTTCTGGCGGCGGCTCGGCTACGCGGTCGTTCAAGGGTATGGCATGACCGAGACGGCGGCGCTGATCAGCGTCAATCACCCGTTTAAGATGGGGCGCGGCTCGATTGGCAAGACGATGCCCGGCCAGCAGATGAAGCTCGACGACAGCGGTGAAATCCTGGTGCGCGGCGACAATGTGTCGCCCGGCTACTGGGGCGGCGATCTCCGTTCGGCTACGAATGAGGAAGGCTGGCTGCGCACAGGCGATGTCGGCGAGTTGGACGCGGCGGGCAACCTCTACTTCAAAGGCCGCAAGAAAGACGTGATCGTCACGGCGGCTGGCCTGAACATCTATCCCGACGACCTCGAAGCGGCGCTCGTCGCGCAGCCGGAGATTCGCGACAGCGCCGTCATCGGCATTGAGACGCCGCAAGGCCCTGAGCCGCTGGCGGTGTTGATTATGAACGACGAAACGGCAGACCCGGCGGCCATCGTCGCTCGCGCCAACCAGCAACTCGCCCAGCATCAACGCCTGCGCCGCTGGGCGATCTGGCCCGAGCCGGAATTCCCGCTGACGCCGACGAAGAAGATTCGCAAGCCGCTCGTACTCGAAAGACTGGGTGTTGGGTGTCAGGTGTCGGGTGTCGGGAAAGGGTCGGGGCAGGGCAATGACTCACCGCGTCATCCGACGCCCAACACCCAACACTCAACACCCGGCTTCATTCTTCAGCAGGTGGCGCGGGTCAGCGGCGAAGCCGTCGGGCAGGTCGAGGCATCGGCCAATCTGGCGGCGGATTTGAAGCTCGATTCGCTGGGCCGCGTCGAGCTGTTGAGCGCCCTGGAAGATCACTATCAGGTTGATCTTGACGAAGCGGCATTCACCGCCGCGACTACCCTTGGCGACATTGAGCGCATGGTCCGCGAAGGCGTGGGCGGCGAAGCGGTGGAATACCCGTACCCGAAATGGCCGCGCCGATTCCCCGTAACCTGGATTCGCGCCGCGGTCTTTTATCTCGTCATGATGCCGATCATCTGGCTGATGAGCCGCGCCCGCGTCGTGGGCCGCGCACAACTGAAAGAGGCGCGCGGGCCGCTGCTGTTTGTGGCGAATCACGTTTCGATGATTGACCAGTCGTTGATTCAATATGCGCTGCCGGCGCGCTATCGCTCGCGGCTATTGATTGCGATGGAAGGCGAGAAACTGCGCAACTGGCGCCGCCCGCCACGCGGCACACGCCTGGCGCGGCGGCTGCTCGGTTACGCGCAATACTTTCTCGTCGTGTCGTTGTTCAATGTGTTTCCGCTGCCGCAGAAGAGCGGCTTCCGGCGCAGCTTCGCGTTTGCCGGCGAAGCGATGGACCGCGGCATGAGCGTGCTGGTCTTTCCCGAAGGCCGGCGCACGCCGGACGGCGAGTTGAAGCCGTTTATGGAAGGCATCGGGTTGCTGGCTACCGATCTCGGCGTGCCGGTCGTGCCGATCAGGTTGGATGGCTTATACGAAATGAAAACCTCGCGCCGCTACTTTGCGCGCCCCGGCGAAGTGCGTGTGACCATCAGCGAGCCGATGACGTTTGCGCGCGACGCCGACGCGGCGGGGATTGCCCGCGAGCTTCAGCGGCGCGTCGCCTCACTTTAAGCGCATTGCGCATTAAGCTCATTGCGGCGGCGCGCCGGACTTCTTCTGCCCGTACTTGTCGCGGTGCTGATAGCAGTAGCCGCCACCCTTCACCTTGCGCTGACATGGCTTGCCCGATTTTGTCGGCGCTCCGCAAATCGTCACGACTTCGTCTGTTGCGCTCGCCGCGCGCGCTTCGCGTGTGGAGGGTGAAGTGCTGGCGGTCGCTCGCGCGTCCGGCTCGGCGCTGGCCAGCGGCTCAATCGGCGTGCCGATTAGATAAACCGTGCGTTGCGGGGCGAGGTAGCGCCCGCTGCCGAACGCAAAGACAACCAGCAGCAACAGGCTGGTGAGAGTAAGGGCGCGCCGGGCGCGAAAGCGCGGCGCGCAGGCGGCGCAATGCGCCCAAGCAAGTGTCAGGCGGCGCGCAGCCGGCAAGGCCGCGCCACATTCGCTGCAAAATCTCGGTGTCGGCATGGCTGTTTGCTCCGCGGGCCGGATGTACCGAAACAGCATAAGCGCGAAATGAAGATCGAACAAGGCCGCCTGCCGCGCGTCGCCGGACGAATTACCAGAGCTGACTTATGTTTGCCGGAGCCTGAATCTTGGTGCTAGTATGACTGTTCCGGTCGGAACAGCGCTTGCACATTTCAAGTACTTGACTAGATTCCCGCGAGTTCAAATCTTGAATCATCATCTGGACGCGCATTCGATCATCTTAATCGCTTTATGAGGATTTATAATGGCTGAGGAAAAACCGCAGGGCGGGCGCGTGCTTCACGTTTTCACCAACATCTCCGTGCCCGCGGCAAAGGAGTTTGCCCTGCCGCCTGAAGTTCCATCGCGCCGCTGGATGTACGGCCAGATGTTCCGCGCCGTTATCAAGAAAGTCATCCGCGCGCCGTTTTCGATCCACACCTGGGGGGCGTTGCGGCGCACGATTCTATCCAACTTCCTGCCCGACAACCTGCTCTATCGTTATAAAGCTTACCAGCGCGGCGAGTGCAACCGCTGTGGGCTGTGCTGCAAGATTCAATTCCAGTGCCCCTTCTTCATTGATGAAGGGCCGTTCAACACGCGCTGCGCCATCTACACGACGCCCGCCGCGCCGCAAGCCTGTCTGAAGTTCCCGCTCGACCCCACGGACTTGAAACTGCTGCAACGCGAGGTCGGCAACGCCTGCACGTTTTATTACGAAGGCGCGCCGCAGAAACTGTCGATCCTCGAATTCGCCAAGCTCTACACACAGGGCGTGCGTCAGCAGCTCGCCAAGCGCAAGCTCAAAGAAGCCGCCGACAGCGGCGACTGAAACGCGACGCGTCGCTCACCGCGCCGCGGGAATCAGGCGGCCCATCTTCGGCGGCGCAATTTCGCCATGCTTTTCGAGATACTCCATCACGGTTTCAGAAAGCATCTTTCCGCTATCCGTCTGTTTGGTCTGCAAGAAAGTTTGATAGAGGTCGCCGCCTTCGGCGAGAAAACTGCTCGTGGCGACGCGATAGGTTTTCTGATCCTCAACCGGTGCGCCATTGAACTGCAACTCGATCAAGCGATGGCCAATGGGCTTGCTCAGATCGTAGACCACGCGCAGACCGGAGACTTGAATCAAGCCGCGCTCAAGCGATAAGCCCTGCTCCAGAATGTCGCGGAGTTGTGCGCCGCTCATCTCGCACACGGTCAGGGCGTTGACGAACGGCAGCGCGTCGAGCACGTGGCCTTTGGTCACTGCGCCAGCCGGGAGGTCGGCGCGAATGCCGCCGGCGTTCTGCAACCCGATGTCTGCGCCGCTGGCTTCGCGAATGACGTCGGTGACGAAATCGCCGAGCGACGATTCACGATTGTAATCGCGCACCAGTCGCGCTTTCAGGTGGCCGACGACCTGGCCGATCTGCGGCGCGACCTGCTGTTTGTAGCGGGCCAGCTTGGCGGCGACTTCCTTGTCCGCCGGCAGCTTGTCGCTCCACACCTTCAGCAGCTCGCCGGTGTGCGAGATGACTTTGTGGTCTTGCAGCTTGAGCTTCAGATAACCGAGGCGCGTGCCGTAGCCATAGGTCTGCACGATCAATGTGCCGGTCTTTGGATGAACGTAAGGCTGCTCGATGCCGCGGTGCGCGTGGCCGCCGACGAATACATCGATGCCTTCGACCTCGCCGCACAGCCGTATGTCTTCGTCGAAATCGCGCTGCACATCGGGGCGCGCTTCGGCGTCGGTCTGCTGCGGCCCGGTCTTGCCCTGGTGGGCCAGCACGACGATCAGGTCAACCTGCGGCTTTAGCTCTTTGACCAGCTCGCGAACGATGGGGAGGGGATCGGCAAAGTCGAGATTGGTGATGCCCGATGGCAAAGCGACGCTGCGCGCGTCTTCGCCGATGATGCCGATGACGCCAAGCCGTATGCCGTCGCGCTCGATGATCGTATAGGGGCGGCTGTAGCGGTGCGTCGTGCCTTTGTAAAAGATGTTGGCGCCGAGCACGGGAAATGGCACGCGGTACATTTGCTTCTCGAAATTCGCCGCGCCGTAATCGAATTCATGATTGCCAATCGCCATGGCGTCGTAGCGCATGCTGATCATCATCTCCATCAGCGCCTCGCCGCGCGTCAGGTTCGACAGCATGCCTGTGAACATATCGCCGGTGTCGAAGAGGAAGACCGTCTCGTCGCGGCGGCGCACTTGATTGACGAGCGCCGCCAGGTGCGCCGCGCCGCCGAGTCGCGGCGACCCGGCAAGCCAGTAAGCCGGGATCGGGTCGAAGGCGCTGTGAAAGTCGTTGGTGTAGAGAATGGTGACCTCGCGGGCGCGCTCCTGCGCGTGGACGAGCGGCCCGACGACAAACAACGCGAGCGCCAGACAAACCAGTCGAGCGATTTTTTGCATCAACGGCTCCTTAGAGGCTTTCTGAGAAGTCCCGTAGGGACGTGATGTTTATAGTTGCAGGCAGGAAAAAGAAGCAAGCTCCGTAGGGGCGCAATGTCAACATTCCGCCCCTACGGAGCTTGTACCATTGAATGCATCGGTAACTATAAACATGGCGCTCCTAACGGAGCTGCATGCTCAAAGACGCCCCGATTATTTCTGAGAAGGCGGCGCGGGTTTCGGCAGATCGTACCAGACATCGCCGAGCTGTTGCATCTCTTCGTCGTCCAGCTCTGTAGCGATGGCTTGCAGCGAATCGCGGAGCTGCGCGGCGCTGGTGGCGCCGAGGATGGCCGAGGTGACGCCCGGCTGCCGCAAGACCCAGGCAATCGCCGCGTGCGTGAGCGCCTTGCCGCGCGCGGCGAAGAATCCTTGCAGGCGCTCGACCGCCGCAAAGTTGGCGTCGTTCCAGTAACGCTCGCGGTACATACGGCCGGCCACCGCGAAGCGCGTGTTGGCGGCGGGCGGCGCGTCGCGGTGATGCTTGCCGGTGAGCAGGCCGCCGGCCAGCGGGTTGTAGACGATCACCCCGACGCCTTGATCCACGCAGAGCGGCAACAGCTCGGCCTCGATGTCGCGCGACAACAGATTGTAGCGCGGCTGCGCCGAATCAAAGCGCGCCACCCCCAGCCGCTCGCTCGTCCACAGCGCTTTCGCCAGCTCCCAGGCCTTGAAGTTCGAGCAGCCGACGTAACGCGCTTTGCCGCTCTGCACGATGGCGTCCAGGGCGCTGAGCGTTTCATCAATCGGCGTGTCGGGATCGGGCGCGTGGACTTGATAGAGATCAACGTAATCGGTCTGCAAGCGCCGCAGGCTCGCTTCGATGGCGTCGAGGATGTGCTTGCGCGACAGCCCCGCGTCATTCGGGCGCTTGCCCATCGGGTGACGGCATTTGGTCGCCAGGATGAAATTGTCGCGCTTGCCTGCAAGCCAGCGCCCGACGATCTCTTCGGTGCGTCCGACGCTGTCGAGCGCCACCGGCACAGGGTAAACGTCCGCCGTGTCAATGAAGTTGACGCCGCGCGCGGCGGCTTCGTCCATGATGGCAAACGATGTCGGCTCGTCGCATTGGTGGCCGAACGTCATGGTGCCGAGACAGATTTCGGTGACTTTCAGCCCGGTTCGCCCCAATCGCTTGATCTTCATCGCCGTCGCCTCCTTTGTCGAAAATAGCATTCTAACCAGCCGGCGCGGTGCTTGGCCAAGCCGGCGGACGGCCTTTGTGACATTGTGCTTGTGGAATCTGTCAGCGGGTCGGTATAATTTTAAGTCGCTGTCAGACCTCTCAAGGCGCACTGATGAACCAATGTGATTCAAGCTTTGCCTGCCGGTCTTTGCAGGTTTTCTGTTGCAAGATTTCGCTCGCCACGACTTCTATCGTAGGGCGAACCCGCAATCGAACAAGAGGGTAGGGGATTTAAAGCGCGGCCCGTGTCTCTCCGAATCCATCAGCCAATTATCGCCCGGTTGATTCGGTCGGCTTGCGCCAACGTAGTAAGGAGATTGGGAGAATGAGAAAAGCAGTCATCTATTCGCTGGCAATCGCCTTGACGCTGTCAATGCTGCTATTGCCTGAGATCAGCCGCCGCGCCACCGTGCAGGCAGCCGATGCGCCGGAATTGAATAAGCTCGGCCCCGACACGATCAGCACGGGGGCGCCGACCTTTACGGTGCGCATCGAAGGACACGGCTTCGTTGACGGCTCGGTCATCGTGCTTGACGGCCAGCCGCTCGCTTCGAGCCGCGTCGTCAGCAAGAAAGTGATCGTTGCCGAAGTCGATGCTTCGGTGGTCGCCGCACCCGGCACGCACAGCTTTTTCGTGCGCAACCCGGATGGCCAGAGCAGCCAGACGGCGACGCTGACGGTGGTTGATCCGACCACTGAGTTTTTCATCCGCCTGCCGATCAACTCTGTGCAGGAAGGCGCCAACGGCGTCATCGCGCCGTTTCTTACCGGCCAGGGGCTGGACAAAGTGACCAAGGTCCTCGTCGGCGGCAAGTCGGTCAACTTCGACATCATCAACGATACCCGCTTGCAATTCATCGTCCCGCAGAAATTCAATAACGTGCCGGCACGCATCCCCATCACGGTCGTCAATAAACAGGGCGAGTATTCAAACACCGAAATCTTTTTCATCGTGCCGCGCGCCCCGCGGATCAATGCCCTCGAACCGTCCCGCCTTGAGGTCGGCACCGAAGACGTCTTGCTGAAGGTCTTCGGCGTCTTCGACGACGACGCGCAGATTGTCGTCAACGGCGTGGCGCTGCCGACGACGCCGAGAAAAGGACACCTCGAAGCGACGCTGCCGGGCAACCTGGTGGCGCAACCCGGCGAGTTGATCGTGCGCGTCGAACAGCAGGGCGTACAGTCGGAAGACGAGATTCTGCCGGTCAGCCCGTCGGACGATCCCTTCATCTTTACGGTGGCGCCGCTGCGCGTTCGCGTCGGCGAAGACCGCGCGACGATTGATATTGTCGGCGACAACTTCGGCGAAGGGACCACGGCGCTCATCGACGGACAGGAGGCGAAGATCAAGGGCCTGACCAAACGCCGCTTGACCGTCGTGATCAGCAGCGATCTGCTCGCCGCCCCCGGCACGCACACCGTGCAGGTCAAGAAGGGCGATGTCGTAACCAGCACCTTCACCTTCCAGGTGGTGCCCGATGTGACGGTGACGACCTTTGCCGGCGTGGCGCGCGAAGGCTTTAACACGGACGCCTGCGTGTCAGCAGCGACGGCGATGTTCCGCCGCCCGCGCCGCATCGCGCTGGGGCCGGATGGCTTGCTCTACATCACGGATCAGCAGAACCATGTCATCCGCACGCTGAACCCGGCGACCGGCGAAGTCTGCACGTTGGCCGGCACCGGTAAAGAAGGCTATAAGGATTCGGCAGACACGACCGACGCGCCGACCTTCTCGTACCCGAATGGCGTCGTTGTCGCTGCCGACGGCACCGTCTACGTCAGCGAAAACGGCAACAATGTCATCCGCCGCATCCGCCGCTCGGGAAGCACGATCACGGTTGACACCTTCTCAGGCGATTACCGCGAGATCGGCAGCGCCGACCGACAGAAGGCGTTCAACAGCACGAAGATTGGCCTGGATGGCTTCCACGACGGACCACTGATCGGCGCGGCCTACCGCTTGCCCGACGATATGGTGATTGGGCCGGACGGCTCGATCTACGTCGCAGACGCGGCTAACCATGCGATTCGCCGCATTCACGATGGCCAGGTCGAAACGCTCGCCGGCAACGGCGTGCCGGGCTTTGCCGACGGCATCGGGCCGAATACGCGCTTCAACACGCCGACCGGGCTGGCCTTATCGCTCGACGGTCAGACGCTGTATGTCGCCGACACCAACAATCACCGCGTCCGCCGCATTGACCTGACGACGCGGCGCGTCGGCACGCTGGCCGGCAGCGGCGCCGCCGGGCAGGACGACGGCCCGCGGGGCGAAGCGAGCTTCAATCAGCCCATCGGCCTGGCGGTGGATACGGACGGGACAGTGTATGTCTCGGAAGTGCTCAACAACGACATTCGCCGCGTTGACACGCAAGGCAATGTGACCTCGCTGGCCGGCAAAGGGGCCGAGCGCTTCCGCGATGGCACCGGTGCGGATTCGTATTTCGACAACCCGCGCGGCCTGGCCATAGACCGTCTGCACGGCATCCTCTATGTCGTGGATACAGAGAATCAACGCATACGTCAGATCACGCTGCGTTAAGGGAAAGACAAAAAAACGAGCTGGATGGGCTGACTCTCAAGGGTCGGCCCATTTTTTTTGCGACCGCTTGCGCCCGTTTGCTTTGAAAGTCACTTGGGGCGTCAGGCGTTTCGCTTTAACCTGTAAGCCCGGCCCTCGATGCCTCCCCGGCCCGTTTGGCGCTCGTAAAGGCGCGGAACCATTCTTGCCTTCAATCCTTATCTGAGAGGCCGCAATGCGAATCCTTGCCGCCAGCCGACTTTTCTTTTTGATAAACTTGACAATAATAGACTCATATTTTATGCTGTTATTGATGCAAATTTCAGTTTGAACAAGCAAGATAACACAGCATCAAGGCTGGCAGTTCGCAGGGGGATTGAGGCAAAAGAGCGGTGAGATTTAAAGATTATTACGAGATTCTGGGAGTGAAACGCGAGGCCAGCGAGGATCAGATACGCCAGGCGTATCGCAAGCTGGCACGCAAGCACCACCCGGATTTGAACCCTGGAGACAAAGCCGCCGAAGAAAGGTTCAAGGAGATCAACGAGGCTAACGAAGTCCTCTCCGACCCCGAAAAGCGCAAGCGTTACGATCAGCTTGGGGCGAACTGGCGCGACGGCGCCGAGTTTACGCCGCCGCCGGGTTGGGGCCAGGTGAATGTTGATTTCGGCAACCTGCGCGACATTTTCGGCGGCGCGGCGGGCGCACAAGGCGCAGGGGCGGGCGGCGGCGCGTTTAGCGATTTCTTTGAAATGCTCTTTGGCGGCAGCCGTGAGGCTGGTCCCGCCGACCCACGCCGGGCGCGCCCACGCGGGCGGGCGCGCGGCCAGGACGCCGAAGCCGAAATGGAGATTGCGCTTGAAGACGCGCATCGCGGCGGGCGGCACCGCATCACCTTGCAAGCGGTGCGCGCCTGCCCGACCTGCAACGGCACAGGCATGTCGAGCGGCGTCGTCTGTACGGCGTGCAGAGGCACGGGGCAGGTGTTAAGCCCGAAGACGATTGAAGTGAACATCCCGCCGGGGGCGCGCGCCGGCTCGGTCATCAAGCTGCCGAAGCAAGGGCAGCCCGGCGCCGGCGGCGGTGAGGCCGGCGACCTCTTTGTCCGGCTACAGCTCAAGCCGCATCCGGCCTTTACGGTGACGGGCGACGATTTAACCACGGACGTGCCGTTGACGGCGTCTGAAGCCGTGCTTGGCGCGACGATTGAAGTGCCGACGATTGACGGCAAGGCGGAAATGAAAGTCCCCGCCGGCTCGCAGAGCGGTCAGCGTTTGCGGCTGCGCGGGCAGGGCTTGAACAAACGCGGTGGCGGGCGCGGCGACCTCTACGTCCGTTTGAAGATCGTCGTGCCGACCCACCCGAACGAGCGCGAGAAGCAGCTCTATCAAGAGCTGACCTCGGCCAGTCAGTTCAAGCCGAGAGGATGACATCGAGAGGGTGACAAGTGACGAGTGACAAGTGACAAGAGAGGAACAAGACTAAGCGTGGCGTGCAGCCATCTTGTCACTTGTCACTCGTCACTTGTCACTGAGTGAGGGAATCATGGATATCAACCGATTTACAGAGAAAGCGGCAGAGGCGGTGCGCGCCGCCCAGACTCTGGCGACGCGCTACAGCAATCAGCAGATCGAGATTGAGCATTTGCTGCTCGCCTTGCTCGAACAGCAGGGCGGGCTGGTGCCTTCGGTGCTGACGCGCGCCGGAGTCAACATCGAGCCGCTGCATGCGGCCATCGAGCGCGAAGTGGACCGTTTGCCGAAAGTCAGCGGCCCGTCGGGGCCTGTGGATCAGGTCTATATCACGGCGCGCCTGAACAAAGTCTTTGTCGCCGCCGAAGACGAGGCGAAGAAGCTCAAGGACGATTACATCTCGGTCGAGCATCTGTTGCTGGCCATCATTGACGAAGGCGGCGCGGCATCGCGTGCCTTAAAGACTGCCGGCGCGACCCGCGACCGCATCGAGAAGGCGCTGGTCGAAGTGCGCGGCCATCAGCGCATCACCTCGCAGAATCCTGAGACTACCTACGAGGCGCTGGAACGCTACGGGCGCGACCTGACGAAAGCCGCCGCGCAGGGTAAGCTCGACCCGGTCATCGGGCGCGACGACGAGATTCGCCGCGTCATTCAAGTGCTTTCGCGGCGCACCAAGAACAACCCCGTGCTGATCGGCGAGCCGGGCGTCGGCAAGACCGCCATCGTCGAGGGCCTGGCGCAGCGCATCATTCGCGGCGACGTGCCGGAGAGCTTGAAAAATAAAAAGATCGTCTCGCTCGACATGGGCGCGCTGGTGGCGGGCGCCAAGTATCGCGGCGAGTTTGAAGAGCGCTTGAAAGCGGTGCTGAAAGAGATTCAGGCGCGCGAAGGCGAGATCATTCTTTTCATTGACGAGATGCACACGATTGTCGGGGCCGGCGCGGCGGAAGGCTCGATGGACGCCTCGAACTTGCTCAAGCCGATGCTGGCGCGCGGCGAGCTGCATTGCATCGGCGCGACGACGCTGGACGAGTACCGCAAGCATGTCGAAAAAGACGCGGCGCTCGAACGGCGCTTTCAGCCGGTGATCGTTGACCAGCCGACGGTCGAAGACACGATCTCGATTTTGCGCGGTCTGCGCGAGCGCTACGAGCTGCATCACGGCGTGCGCATCAAGGATTCGGCGCTGGTGGCGGCGGCGGTGCTGTCGGAGCGTTACATCTCTGACCGCTTCCTGCCCGACAAGGCGATTGACCTGGTTGACGAAGCGGCGGCCAAGCTGCGCACCGAGATCGATTCGATGCCGGCGGAGCTGGACGAGAAATCGCGCCGCATCATGCAGCTTGAGATCGAGCGCGAGGCGCTGAAGAAGGAGACCGACGAGGCATCGCAGCGACGGCTCGAAAAGCTCGAAAAGGAGCTGGCCGATCTGCGCGCCGAGGCCGACCAGATGTCGGCGCAGTGGCAGGCCGAGAAAGAGTCCGTGCAGAAGCTGCGCACCCTGCGCGCAGAGATCGAGCAGACGAAGATTGAAATCGAAAAGGCGCAGCGCGAATACGACCTCAACCGCGCCGCCGAGCTTCAGTACGGCAAGCTGACGCAGCTCGAACAGCAACTGCGCGAGTATCAGGAGGGCTTGGAGAACAAGCAGGCGCGCGGCAGGCTGTTGAAAGAAGAGGTGGACGAAGAAGACATCGCCGAAGTCGTCAGCCGCTGGACCGGCATCCCCGTCTCAAAGCTATTGGAAGGCGAGTTACAAAAACTGCTGTCGCTCGAAGAACACCTGCACGAGCGCGTCGTCGGCCAGGACGAAGCCGTTAGCGCCGTATCCGACGCGGTGATCCGCGCGCGCTCCGGCCTGAAAGACCCGAACCGGCCCATCGGCTCGTTCATCTTCCTGGGGCCTACGGGCGTCGGCAAGACCGAGCTGGCGCGGGCGCTGGCGGGCTTTCTCTTCGACGACGAGCACGCCATGATCCGCATAGACATGTCCGAGTATCAAGAGAAGCACACCGTGGCGCGCTTGATCGGCGCGCCGCCCGGATATGTCGGTTACGAAGAAGGCGGGCAGTTGACTGAAGCGGTGCGCCGCCGGCCTTACTCGGTGATTCTCTTTGACGAGATCGAGAAGGCGCACGCCGATGTCTTCGGCGTGCTGCTGCAAATTCTCGACGACGGGCGGCTGACGGATGGCCAGGGGCGCGTGGTGAACTTCAAGCACGCGATCATCATCATGACGTCGAATATCGGCAGCCACTTGATTCTCGAATACAGCGGCAGGCTCGAAGGCGAGCAGTACGAAGAGATGAAGGACAGCGTGCTGGAAGCGTTGCGGCATCACTTCCGGCCTGAGTTCTTGAACCGGGTTGACGAAATCATCGTCTTCCACGCGCTGACGAGAGCCGACCTGAAGAAGATCATCGATATTCAGCTTGAACGCTTGCGCGGGCGGCTCGGCGAGCGGCGCATCAAGCTGAAGCTCACGGAGCGGGCGAAAGAGCATCTGGCCGAAGCCGGGTTCGACCCGGTCTACGGCGCGCGCCCGTTGAAGCGCGCGATTCAACGCGAGATCGAAACGCCGTTGTCGCGGGCGATCTTGAAGGGCGAAGCGAAAGACAACTCGGTGGTGATTGCCGATCTTGCCAACGGCGCGATCACCTTTCAGAGCAAGCCGCTGGCGGCTGAGTCAGGGGACAGGAAGCAGGAAGCCGCGGGCAGCTCAGAGTAGCTGAACGCCACGGGCTGAGCAGGGGCAATGCAGGGGCGGCATTGATGCAGATGGGCCGTAGCACGGATGCTTACTGCTAACGGCCTGCTGGCTCCTTCCCCTCGCTGTGCTATGATTGAAGTACGCGCGGTTGACGAGCCCGTGGCAGGAGGTCAGAATCGCATGGCTGAGATGCTTGTGATGCGACGCGCAAACGGCGACCTCTTCACCCGCGAGACCAACGGGCAGCCACGCATACCCGTCTGGTCAAGCCGCGCCGCCTGCGCCCGTTATCGAGAGCGCAATCCCGAGCTCCTGACTTACTCGCCCGCGCGCCTGGACGAGGCGCTGATTAAGCGCATCGCCGGTGACAAAAGCGGAGAGCGGCGCGCGACTTTCTTGCTAATGGCAGAGGACGCGCCGGACGCTAACCTTGACCGGGGGAGAGCGATTTCCCTCGACCGGCTCTTACTCGATGCTCGCGTCGCCGGCGCGGTGACTGCGCGCGGCTAGCACGATCAATTTCGATTGCGCCGGCGCTCGTAGCCTGAGTCCAACGCAGAACAAGGAGGATGGGAATGATCTCTTACGACGACATACGCCAGTTGCAGCAGCACCCCTCTGGTCCTGATTCCTGCATTCTTAGCCTGTATGTGAATGTTGACCAGTCGAACGCCGCGAACTTGAATCGCGGCTTCATCACCCAGGTCGAAAACCTCTTCCGCCAGATGGCCGAAGACGAGAAGCTCGACCACCGCGAGCGCCTCGACGCCGAAAGCAAGCGGGCGCTGGCGTTCCTCGCCGATTACTCGGCGCGTGGCAAAGGGCTGGTCATCTTCAGCGACTCGAAGCGCGACTTCTGGTGGCAACGTGACCTTCAGGTGGCGGTGCCGACCGGCATCCGCTGGTCACAAAAGCCCTGGCTGCGCCCGCTGCTCGAATTGCTCGAAGACCACGACCGCTATGCGGTCGTCTTGATCGATAAGCAGCGCGCCCGCGTGCTTACGGTAGACGCCAGCGGCATGCAACAGCACACGGAAGTGCTATCGGACGTGCCGAACAAGCACGCGACGACCGGCACCGATCACATCATGTCGCAGACCCAGATGCAGCGCGACCATGACGAGCATGTCCGCGCCCATGTGCATCGCGTCATTGACGAGCTGACCGGCGTGGTGGATCGCCTGGGCCTGTCGCGGCTGGTCATCGGCGGCCCGGTCGAAGCGACTTCGACGCTGGCCAATCAACTGCCGAAGCGGCTGGAGCAGATGATCATCGGGACGATTGCGGTGCCGCTCGATGCCAGCTACGAGCGGTTGTCGAACGAGCTGCATAAGGTGCAGCAGCAGAGCGAAGGCGAAGATGAAGCGCGGCTCGTCGAATCGATGATTACGGCGGCGATGAAAGGCGACCGCGCCGTGCTCGGCATCGGCGACACGCTGGCGGCCATTCAAGAGCAGCGCGTCTATCGCATGGTCGTCGCCCGCGATTATCGGCTGGAAGGCAAGGAATGTAATGCCTGTCACGTTCTGGTCGTTGATGGCGATTCGCAGTGCGCCTTCTGCGGCGGCGATTTGAAGGCGGCGCCCGACCTGATCAATCGCGCCTCGCACCGCGTCATCGAGCAGGCCGGCAAGGTGCAGATCGTTTCCGGCCCGGCGGCAGACAAGCTCGCCGGCACCGGCGTCGGCGCGGTGCTGCGATTTTAAGAAGTGATGAGTTGAGAGTGATGTGTGATGCGGATGAGCAGGGAACGGGCATTCACGCCCCACTTTCAACTCATCACTCGTCACTGATTCCTAAGGAGACTATGGCTCTAGTACCGACCGTCATCGAGACATCGAGCAGAGGCGAGCGTCATTACGACATCTACTCGCGGCTGCTCAAGGAAAACATCATCTTCATCGGCACGCCGATTGTCGAAGAGATCGCCAATCTGGTCGTCGCCGAACTGCTCTTTCTGGAATCGGAAGACCCCGACCGCGACATCTCGATCTACATCAACAGCCCCGGCGGCTCGGTGTCGGGGGGGCTGGCCATCTACGACACCATGCGCTTCATTAAGCCGGACGTGGTGACCATCTGCATGGGGCAAGCGGCCTCGATGGCGGCTTTGCTGCTCGCCGCCGGGACCAAAGGGAAGCGCTTCGCGCTGCCGAATGCGCGCATCCTGATTCATCAGCCCTCGGTGGGTCGCATCGGCGGCCAGGCGACCGACATTCGCATCCACGCCGAAGAGATGTTGCGCATGCGGGCGGTGCTGTCGCAGATTCTCGCCGACGCCACCGGGCAGCCATTCGCGAAGATCGACGAGGACGTCGAGCGTGATTTCATCCTCAGTCCGCTACAGGCCATCGAGTATGGCCTGATCGATGCGACGCTGAGCTCGCGCAATGAACCGAAAGAAAACGACCGCTAGGGCAGGCTCATCATGGCAAAGACCGGAAAAATTTTCATCGAGCGCATCAGGGACGAAAGCAGCTATCGCCGACCGAGCGGCCCGTTGTGGCAGCCTTCAGTTGATATCTACAAGACCCCTGATGGCTGGAAGATCAAGTTTGACCTTGCGGGCGTCCGCCCCGAAGACATTCAGGTGTTGCAGATCGACAACGCCCTCGTGGTGCGCGGCGTCCGGCGCGATTCGGTAATGACCGAAGGGTGGAGCTATTACCAGCTAGAGATCACCTATAGCCGCTTTGAGCGCGTTATCAAAATCCCCTGCGACCTGTCGCAGTCCGAGATACGCAGCGAAGCCGCCGACGGCTGGGTCATCCTCCACATTGATTGCAACGTAGAAAAGTCAGAAGTCGGGAGCCAGTAGTCAGAATGAGCAGGGAGGCGCGACCAGTGTGCTCACTGCCGCCGACCTTCGTTTTCATTCTGACTGCTGACTGCTGACTGCTGACTTCCGAGGAAAGAGGAATGTCAGAGAATATTGAAAGACCGCAAGAACCGCAAACCCTCGAATTGCCGATCCTGCCGCTGCGTGGCACGGTTGTCTTCCCGTCGGGCATCTCGCCGCTGACGGTCGGGCGGCCCCTGTCGTTGCGCGCCGCAGAGGCGGCGCTGGCGACCGAAGAAAAGCTGCTCGGCGTCATCGCCCAGCGCGGCGACCAGGACGCCGAGCCGACCGCCGGCACCCTTTATCAAGTCGGCACCCTCGTCGTCATCAATCGCATGATGCGGGCGCCGGGTCAGGAAGACGTGCTGCATCTGATCGTCCAGGGGCAGGAGCGCTTTCGCGTCATCGGCTTTACCGAACAGGAGCCTTATTTCAAAGCGCGCGTCGAGATTCTGCCCGAGCCCATCAGAGAGCAGACGCCCGAAGTCGAAGCCTTGCAGCGCAACATTCAGGCGCTGATTCAGCGGGCGCTGACGCTGCTGCCGAATGTGCCGCAGGAGATTCGCAACATCATCGTGCAGTCGGAAGACGCCGTGCGTTTGGCTTACTTCCTCGGCTCGATGCTTGACCTCGGCGTCGAGCAGGAACAGGCGTTGCTCGAAGCCAACACCGAAGGCGAGCTGCTGCGGCTGATGCATTCGTACCTGGCGCACGAGGTCGAAGTTCTCGACATTCGCAGCAAGATCAGCAACCAGGCGCAGGAAGAAGTCGGCAAGGCGCAGCGCGATTACATCCTGCGCGAGCAGATGAAGCAGATTCAAAAAGAGCTCGGCGAGACCGAGCCTGAGCAGGCCGAAGCCGCCCTGCTGCGCGAGCGCGTCGAGAAAGCCGACCTTCCCGAAGACGTGCGCAAGGAGGCCGAGCGCGAGCTCAAGCGGCTCGAACGCCTGCCCGCCGCCGCGCCCGATTACCATGTCATTCGCACCTATCTCGAATGGGTGCTCGACCTGCCCTGGAACAAGAGCACCGAAGATGATCTCGACTTGAACAAGGCGAAGGCGATTCTTGATGAGGATCACTATGATCTGGAAGACATCAAGGAACGCATCCTCGAACATCTGGCGGTCATCAAGCTGAACCCGCAAACCAAAGCGCCCATCCTGTGCTTCGTCGGCCCGCCCGGCGTCGGCAAGACCAGTCTCGGACAGTCCATCGCCCGCGCGATGGGCCGCAAGTTCGAACGCATGTCGCTAGGCGGCATGCGTGACGAAGCCGAGCTGCGCGGTCACCGCCGCACTTACATCGGCGCGATGCCGGGCCGCATCATTCAAGCCTTGCGCCGCGCCGGCGTGAATAACCCGGTGATGATGCTCGACGAAGTCGACAAGCTCGGCATGGATTTTCGCGGCGACCCGGCGTCGGCGTTGCTTGAGATTTTAGACCCGGCGCAGAACAACACCTTCCGCGATCATTACCTCGACCTGCCGTTCGATCTGACGAAGGTGATGTTCATCGCCACGGCCAACTCGCTGGCGCCGATCCCGCCGGCCCTGCGCGACCGCATGGAGGTTATCCAACTGGCCGGCTACAGCGAGGAAGAGAAGCTGCACATCGCCCGCCGCTACCTGGCGCCGCGCCAGATCAAAGAAGCGGGCCTGGCGGTCGAGCAACTGCAAATTACCGACGAGGCGATACAGGCGCTGACCGCGCTCTACACACGCGAGGCCGGCGTGCGCCAGCTTGAGCGCACCATCGGACGGCTGGCGCGCAAGGTGGCGTTGAAGGTGGCGCAAGGCCAGGGCGACGTCTTTACGATCAAGCCCGAAGACCTGGAAGCTTATCTCGGCCCCGAGCGCTTCTTCCGCGAGATGGGCCGCGAGAACTTGCCGCCGGGCGTTGCCACAGGGCTTGCGGTGACCGAGATGGGCGGCGAAGTGCTGTTCATCGAAGCGACCTTGCTGCCCGGCTCGAAGGGGCTGACGCTTACGGGTCAGCTCGGCGAGGTGATGCAGGAATCGGCGCGCGCGGCGCATAGCTACCTGTGGTCGCATGGCTTTGAGCTCGGCATCAACGCCCGCGAAGTTTTCGAGAAGAACGGCGTCCACGTTCACGTCCCGGCGGGCGCGATACCGAAAGACGGCCCCTCGGCAGGCGTGGCGATTGTCTCGGCGCTGGCGTCGCTATGCTCGGGCCGCCCTGTGCGCGGCAACACGGCGATGACCGGCGAGATCACGCTGAGCGGCCTGGTCTTTCCCGTCGGCGGCATCAAGGGCAAAGTGCTGGCGGCGCGGCGCGCCGGCATGAAGCGCGTCGTCTTGCCCATACGCAACCGCCCCGACCTGAAGGACGTGCCCGAAGAGGCGCGGGGCGATCTCGAAATCGTCTTCGTCGAGCGCATTGATGAAGCCTTGTCGCAAACGCTGATGCCGCCAAGCGAAGGCGCGCCGCACGCGCCGGCAGAGACCGAACCGGTCGGCGCCGGCACCGAAGCGAACTTCGAGAGCGGCGAAGCGCACGCCTGATTTTTAAGAGCCGACCTGAAGAGCGCGCCGGGAACCAACCCCCGGCGCGCTCTTTTTGTTTTCGAAGGGAACGCCACAGCGGGCGAGTCAACGGTCTGCCGGCTGGCGGATGATGCCGTGCGCGTGGCCGGTCATGACTTCTTTGCCGTGCTGGTTGCGGCAGAGAAAAGTTGAAGATTGGCGGATGAAACGCTCTTCGGTTTGCAACTCGGTAATCGTCACCTCGCAGGTCACGGTGTCGCCGGCGAAGACCGGGCGCAGGAATTGAAAGCAGAGCTCGCGGGCGATGAAATTCATGTCGCCGCCGACCTTTGTCGGCAGCGTCGCCGTCAGCAGCCCGTGCGCCATCAAGCGGCCCTGCGCGTCATACTCCATGTGATGCACGCCTTCGTCACCCGATACGCGGCTGAACAGGCGGATGTCTTCTTCCGTGAAGGTTCGCTGCCAGGATCGCACGTCGCCTACTTGCATACGGCTGTCTCGCCTCCTATAACGGTTTGCAAACGCATATCGTCTTAGCCACTAACGCGCCAGGGCACATCACTATCTTAGTACCTAATTTGCTCAGATAAAAACATGAATACAGATCATCGACAGCCACGTCGCAGTCAGGACAAGAGTAATTGGCAACCGTCAGGCAGGGGCGGCGCGCGAGGCATGGACTCGTACTTTATTTCCTAAATCAATTGTGATATATCTTGCGCCCTGACATATCCCAGGCACTCTCAAGCTAAAGAATATGGATGCCTATAGCTGAAACCACCTGTGAAAACTTTATCAGGAGATGATGATGGCAGATAAACCGAACATCCTCTTTATTCTCGTGGACCAGATGCGCATGCCGCCCAGCCAGCCTAACCTCACCCCCAGGCTGGAAGCACTCAATCAGGTCCTGAGCTTCGACCCCGACATGCAGGACGATAACCCGTTCCTCCCCTTCTTCCCTGCCTTCCGCCGTCTTCGCCGCCACAGCGTCCGCCTGGCCCGGCACCACATCGCGTCGTCGGCCTGCGTTCCCAGTCGGGCGACGCTGATCACAGGCCAGTACCCTAGCCGGCACCTGGTCACGCAGACGGCGGGCATGTTCAAGCAGGACTACGATCCCGGCTTCCCCTGGTTGCCCAACAATCAGGTTCCTACTATCGGCGACTGGTTCCGCGCCGCCGGCTACACCACGCACTATTTTGGCCGTCACGACTTCACGACGCCGCCGGTCCCCAGCCTGGAGGAGTGGGGCTTCAGCGATTGGGCGACGTCGTGGCCGAGCAGCCAGGGCGGCGGGCCGGGTAACCTGGGCATCTTTCGCGACATTGGCTTTGCCGACGTGGCCAACACCTTTTTCAATCGCAAGGCGCTCGGCTACGAGACTAACGTCCGGAACATCTACAACAACACGAACGCCACCTCGGACCAGACGCCCTGGTTTGCGGTGGCCGCCTTCGTCAACCCGCACGATATTACGGGCTGGCCGCTCCCCTGGCTCGGGGGTGCCCAGCCTTTGCCGGCTAAGGATAACGGCAACGCCTCGGATGACGCCTTCGAACGGATCGGCGCGCTGCTCCGGGCCCCGGCGCCGATCCCGCAGCAGGGCGACAGGAGCGCGCCGCCCGCCGGGGGGACGTACCAGGTGGGGCTCAATCCTCAAGGCTTCCCACAAGACAACAGTGTGCTCTCGCCGAACTGGAACAGCGATCTAAAGACGAAGCCCACCTGTCAATACGAGGCTTCTTTCAAGATCAGTCAGGGGTTCCTGGCCCAGTGGCCGCAGCAGCTCTGGCAGGCGGCCCCGCTTCCCTACAAGTCCGCCGCGCGCGCCCAAGAGTGGATGCTGGCTCACCTACAAGCCTATGTTTACTTTCAGTACCTGGTCAATCTGGAGATCGACAAAGTCCTGGCCACCCTTGAGCGAAACGGCCTTCTGGACAATACCATCGTCATCTTCACCTCTGACCACGGCGAGATGGGCGGTGCCCACGGCGGTCAGGTCGAGAAATGGCACAACGCCTATCGCGAGACTATCCACGTGCCGTTCATCGTATCGAGTTCGCTGGTCAACCCTGAGCCAGATCGGATGCGCGACATCGACTTCGTCACCAGCCACATCGACCTCGCCCCCACGCTGCTGGGGTTTGCGGGCTACCACGAGGCCAAACAGTCGGCGCTCAAGTCGCTCATTCTGGGCCACGAGGTGTACGAGCTTCCAGGCCGCGACCTCAGCCTCGCGATCAACGGCGAGCCGGCATCAACAGGGAACAACGAGCCGGCAGGTGTCCTGTTCGTGACCCAGGACGACATCACCTTGCCGACAGACCGCAGCAGCCTGCCGGCGACGTTTGTGAACTACCTGAAGATCGTCAAGGACGCCATCGCGCAGGGCAAACAGCAGACGACGGAAGGTCCCATCGCTCAGCCCAACCACGTTTATGCTTACTGTGAGGCGGCGTGGAAGCTGGTCAGGTACATCGATGGGCGGCGCGCCGATGCCACGTCGACCGACGCGCAGGAGTTCGAGCCCGACCAGTGGGAGCTTTACTACCTGGGTCAGGACCCCGGCGAGGACATCAACCTCGTGAGCTGGCGGAATGGGGAGCCGGTGCCCGAGCCGGGTCGGATTCCCGAGAGCTGGAATCTGACCGAGAGAGAGGTGGTCGCTGCACTCGACCGGCTCCGCAAGGAGCTGGCGGCAGCCATGGCCCGCGTCGGCTACGCTCCCAACGGAGGCCCGGCGAGCAGGCAGGAACTGGCCGCAGTCCAGAGGTTCGCGCGGTACGACTTCAACGCCCCCTGAAGGCCGTCGAGCGCCACCGAGCATGCAATCATCACCCGATTGAAAATCGCCCTGGTGATTTGGCGTGAGCCCTACTTTGCGGCTTCCGGCGAAAAGCACCACAGATCGCGGTTGAGCAGTCCGCCCCAGGATTTGTCATACGGATGAACGGCCTTCACCTGCCGCTCGTCTTGAACAACCGGGCGGCCTTCGTTGGCCCACTCGAAGATCGAGCCTTCGAGGTTATGCACGTTCGTGTAGCCGCGCTTGATCAGTTTCTCGGCGAGCGCCGACGAGCGATAACCGACCGAGCAGTAAGCGACGATCAGTTGATCTTTGCCGGCATCGGCAAGCGCCGCGAGTCCCTGCTGTTCGGAAGTCGCCAGTCTCGCATTCGGCAGGTGACTGACCGCGTATTCTTCGTCGCCGCGCGCATCGAGCAGGATGGGCGGCCTGGCATCCGCCGCCAGATGCCGGCTCAGATCATCGGTCGTCATCTGCGGCACGTCGGGAAACTTGTCACGCACCATGCGTTTGATGGCCGGCCAGTCGCCGGTGGTCTTCTTCGAGCAGGCGATGGCCCAGACGCCGAAGAGTGCGGCGGCGCAAAGCCCGAGGCGCAGCCAGCCGCGAAAACGTTTGCCGGTCAAAGGGAAGATCGTCATGTCGAATGCACCTGAAACGCTCCGGTCAATGCCACGACAGCTCGCGCGCCGTATCGTCGAGCGGCGTTGCCTGACCGGCTTTCACGTCGGCGGCCCATGTCGCCACGTGCGCGCCGCCGCCATCGCGATAGCTGAACTGGACGACGATGGCGCTCGTTGGCTCGGATGACGCGGTGGCGCGCCAGCCATCAATCTGTACCGCTTCGCCCTGGCGCTGGCGGTAGAAGACCGTCGAGTAAAGATACTGCTGCACGGTGAAGTTCTCTTTGCGCGAATTGCTCTCGCGCACCAGGCGGATGGCTTTCTCGGTATCGGGCTGAAGCTGCTCGCGGACAAGGACGGTCGCGGCCGCCGCGATAATCAGCAGCGGCAGATAAATGAAAGCGATTCTCGGCCAGCGATCAAGCAGACGGCGAATCATCGTCATAGGTCATTTGACGCCGCGTCAGCCGGCGGGATTAATCAGCGCGTCACAGCGCGGGCATGGCTCGTTGGCGGCGTCGGCTGAAATGGTGAAGCCGCAGACCGGGCAGGCCCGCTGGTTGAGCCGCTTTTCGATCATCACGTAAACGATCAGCACCAGGGCGCCGAACAAGACTCCCAGCAGCAATTTCATCGCCGCTTCAATTGCCTCCGCGCATAAATTTCCGGCTCGTCGAATAGTTGAAGAAAGCCGCCAGGAAAAATATTAACGCCGAACCGGCGGTGACCACCAGCAGCGGCGCGCGCTGTGATTGATAAGCGTCAAGGCTCAGGTAAGCGAAGATGACGCCGAGCAGGGCGCAGACGATGGCGTTGCGCTGGTAGGCGTAACTGGTCTTTTGCGAGGTCGTCTTGTTGCGCTGGATCAGGGCGTTGACGGCGCGCACTTCGTCTTCGCAACTGCCGCGACAACTGATGCCATTGCCGACATCTATGGCGCAGGCATGGCAGATCGCCTTGTTGCAGTTCTTACAGATCGCGACGGCGTCCGCCGTGGCGTGGTTGAAGCACTTCATGGCTGATGGCTTCCACGGCTCACGCGCGCGCCTGGGCGTCGCTCATCTGCAAGTTGTCGTTCAACTGTTTGTCGCGGCGCACGCGCCAGATCTTGCTGTCGAGGTAATAATGAGTGAAAGCGCCGCCCCAGATGAACGCCATCCAGAAGCTGTCAGGCTTGACCACGGTGTAATGCGGGATGTGATAAGCGGCGCCGAACAGCAGCGCGAAGCCGATGTAGCGCCAGACGTTCTTGCTGATGACCGAAGCCGCGCCATAGCTTGTCGCGCCGGCGCGCGCATACTTGTTGCGGTTGTGAAACCAGATGATGCGATGGTACTGAAGGTTGTGATAGATCGTCAGCGTCGCGACCGCGGAGAGCGCCCCGGCGGCAGCCGGCTGCACCGGCTCAAGCAGCCGCAGCACGATCCAGTGCATGGGCATACAGGCGGCCAGCAGCAACAGCTTGGGCAGGTTGATCGGCTGACGCTGGTAGAGCCGCTGCGCCTGGCGTCCGACGAACAGCGCCAGCGAAATTAAGAAGGCCGAGAAGACGAAAGTTTCTACCCACCAGGCCGGCCCCGATTCGACCGGCAACCGCATCGCCTCCAGCCGCTCGCGGGCGGCGTAGCTGTGTGTGAGGAATCTCACAAACGGGTAGGTCATGCCAAGCAGGATGAAGGCGCGGTCAATCAGGTTATCGATTTCGGCCAGATCATGGTTCTTCTTCTTGTAAAGAATCATGAAGCCATAGTGCTGCTTCACCAGATGGTAATAGGCCCACAGCGAGGCGAAAAAGAAGAAGGCCGGGCCGAAGGTGCTGGTGCGCAAGGCCATGTCGAGCAGCAGCATGGAAGGGCCGAGCAGGAAAAGCGACAAGGTGCCGTAGTAGAGGCGAGCGCGCTTGCGGCGTTCGTCGCTGTCGGCGTAGGTGCGCGAGACGGTGCCGAACACATGCGGGCCATCGAAGCCGAGCGCCCACACCCACACCATCAGCATGACCGACATCCCCAGTTTCACCAGCGCCAGGTTTGCCGCCAGAAACAGGTAGCTCGCTACGACGCTGCCGATGAACCAGATGAGATCGTCTTTGCGGCTGATGATCCAGCCCGCCGCCGCCCGGCCCTGTGCTTTGTCGTCAACCCGCATAACTGTTGCTGCCATACACTTGTCTCCTTAAGCTCCCGCCGCATGGGTGGAGCCTACACAGATAAGCCGAAATCATTCGGCGAGGTTAACGGGGCTCCGCCTGTTTAGGATGCATTGCAAACTGAGAAACTGAAAGACTATCCAACGGCCCGCTAGTTTATCACAACCGGCATTCGATTGCACAAAGGCAAATCTTCGCTGCGCCCGGTCATCTGCCGAGCCGCATATGATCTACCATGATGCAGCGATCCTGCACGACTTGAATGCCGGCGCGGGCGAGCCGCTCGGCGGCCCGGTCGTTGCGGATGCCGAGTTGAAACCAGACGGCGCGGGGCGCTTTCGCGAGGATGTCTTCGATGTGCGGCTCGATGTCTTCGCTGCGCCGGAAGACGTTGACCATATCCAGCTCGACGGGCACGTCTGCCAGCCGCCGATAGACTTTCTGCCCGAGAATCTCTGTGACCTCCGGGTAGTAGACCGGCACCGGGATGACCTCAAAGCCAGCCTTCTGAAGGTAGTCGGGGACATAGAAAGCCGGCTGTCCCGCCTGCCGCTCGGTCTTGATTCCCAGCACGGCGATGCGCCGGGTGTTGCGTAACAAGGCGTTGATCTGTTCGCCATTGTTGATGAGATTCTGTTGCCAGTTCGTCATGGTTCGGCCTCCGAAGATAACCCTGTTGAAAAATATAAAACAACTTGATCTTCATTATACGGCTTTCAGCCGGGCGGCGCGATATCGAAGAAACGGCAGCCACTCACGCGAGTGGCTGCCGTTTCTGCTTTCTTCGGTTGTCTTCGCGGATTAATAGCGGGCCTGGGCGATGATCGCTGCGAGAATGTCATCCACCTGCGGCAGAATCTCGTCCTCTAAATCGGGATGATAAGCGACGAACGTATCGGTCGCCGCAACGCGGCGCACCGGCGCGTCGAGGTTTTCGAACAACTCGTCGGCGATGCGCGCCGCGATCTCTGCGCCGTAGCCCCACGAGCGCGCGTCTTCGTAAACGACGATGGCTTTGCTGGTCTTCCGCACCGAGCGGCTGATCGTCTCCATGTCGAAGGGACTCAGGCTGCGCAGGTCAATCACCTCGACGCTGACGCCGTTCTCCTCTTCGGCCTTCTTGGCGGCGACCATCGAGCGAAAGACCGTCGCGCCAAATGTGATGATCGTTACGTCCGAGCCTTCGCGCACGACTTTCGCCTTGCCGAACGGCACCATGTAATCGGCGCCGGGGTAAGCGCCCTTGTTGTGCGTCTGACGGTAGAGGTGTTTGTGCTCAAGGAACATCACCGGATCGTCCGAGCGAATCGCGGTGCGCAGCAAGCCATTGGCATCAAGCGCATTCGACGGCATCACGACGCGGATGCCCGGTGTATGCGTAAACAGCACCTCGCTCGACTGGCTGTGATAGATCGCGCCGCCCTTCAGGTAACCGCCGCAGGCGACACGAATCACCATCGGGCACTTGAAAGCGTTATTCGAGCGCCAGCGCAGCACCGACACTTCGTTGCGCAGTTGATGCATCGCCGGCCAGATGTAATCGAAGAACTGTATCTCCGGCACAGGCTTCATGCCGCGCGTCGCCATGCCTAGCGCCCGCCCGATGATCGTCGCCTCGGCAAGAGGCGAATTGAAGACGCGGGCGCTGCCATACTTGCGCTGCAAGTTGTAGGTGACCTTAAAGACGCCGCCCTTGCCTTTGACGCGCTCAAGGTACTGCTCGCGGCTGGCGTCGGCAACGTCTTCGCCGAAGACGACGATTCGCTCGTCGCGCGCCATCTCGTCGAGCAGGCAGGCGTTGATCAAATCGAGCATGGTCTTCGGGTCGCCTTCGACCGTGGCGCTTTCGGTGTCGAAGGCCGCCGAAGTCGGATCGACGTCGGGCGAATAAACGTAGAGCGTCGCCGTCTCCTTGGCGGGCGCGGGCGCCTGCACGGCGGCGTCGGCTGCCGCGCTGACCTCGGCGTCTACTTCCTGCTTGATGCGCTTAAGCTCGTCTTCGCTCAACAGCCCTTCGGCGATCAGGTAGCCGGCGAAGGTGCGCAGCGGATCGCGCTCGGCCTCGGCGGCGCGCTCTTCTTCGGGGCGGTAGAGGCGTTCGTCGTCCGACAGCGAGTGCGAATACGGGCGGATCACGTGAGCATGAACCAGCGCCGGGCCGCGCCGCTCGCGGCAGTGGGCGACCGCCCGCTTCATCGCCGCGTAACTGGCCAGCGGGTCGCAGCCATCCACCTCTTCGAGGTAGAGGTTCGGGAAGTTTTTGACCAGCTCGGAAATCTTGCCGCCGGCGGTCTGCACTTCGACGGGCACAGAGATGGCGTAGCCGTTGTCTTCGATGAGGTAGAGGACGGGCAGCTTGAGATTGCAAGCCGAGTTGAGCGATTCAAAGAACTCGCCTTCGCTGGTCGTGCCGTCGCCGGCAGAAACATAAGTGACCCCGTCCGCCTGATAGCCGCGGATCATTTCTGTGTTGCCGATCAGCGCGGCGCGATAGTCGGCTTCGGCGCAGCCGACGGCTTGTAGGAACTGCGTCCCCGTCGGCGACGAGCGGCTGACGATGTTGAGCCTGGTGCTGCCCCAGTGACTCGGCATCTGCCGCCCGCCCGACGCCGGGTCGTCTGCCGCGCCGGTCGCGCCCTTCAGCATCTCTTCCGCCGTGACGCCGAGCGTCAGACAGAGGGCGCGGTCGCGATAGTAGGGGTAGAACCAGTCATAGCCCGGCTTCAAGGCCAGCCCGGCGGCGACTAAGATGGCTTCGTGCCCCGCGCCTGAGATTTGAAAGAAGATTTTATTCTGCGCCTTGAGCTGAATCTCTTTGTCATCAACGCGCCGCGACGTATACATCAACTGATAAATACGAATCATCGCCTCGCGGTCAAGCCCGTGATACTTTTCAATCTGCGGCTGTACAGCCATAACACCTCTCGATTTTGGATTTTGGATTTTGGATTTTAGATTGCTGAGCTGAAGCAACAAGCAGGGCAGGCTGTTGCTCAATCCAAAATCTAAAATCTAAAATCCAAAATCACTTTGTTGTTGCTGCCGACGCCGGGCGAAACTCGGTGATCTGGCCGGCGATGGCCGATGCGGCGACCGTATAAGGTGACGCGAGATACATTTGTCCGGGGCCGCTGCGGCCGGGAAAGTTGCGGTTCTGAGCGCTGATGACTACCTGCGTCTTTAAGGTGCTGACGCCCGGCCCGGCGTTGATGCAAGCGCCGCAGCTCGGCTCGATGATCTGCGCGCCCACTTGATTGAATATGTCGATGTAACCTTGCTGCTCGGCGTAGCGACGCACTTCCTGCGAGCCGAACTGGATGAAGCACTGCACGTCGGCGTGGACGCGACGGCCTTGAGCCAGCGCCTCGCGGAAGACGCGAGCGTACATGTCCATGTCTTCCTTTTTGCCCGCCGTGCAAGAGCCGCCGTAAGCAATATCGATCTTCACCGGATCAGTCATCTCATCAACAAAGAGGCCGTTGCCGGGGTCGCCCGGTGTGGCAATCATCGGGCGCAGGCGGCTGGCGTCAATGTCAATCGTCAGCGCGTATTCGGCCTGCGGGTCACTCTGCATGCCGGCGCACAGCGCTTCGGCTTCAGTGCGCGACAGGCCGCGCTCGACCAGGAAATCGACCGTCTTGTTGTCGGCGGCGACGATGCCCGTGAAGCCGCCGACCTCGGCGGCCATGTTGGTCATGGTGGCGCGCTCATCGATGCTCAACTCGGCGACCGCTTCGCCGGCGTATTCGATGATCTTGCCGATGGCCTGGCCGTTGCGGACAAAGTCTGTGCGCAGGATTTCGAGCATGAAATCTTTGGCGGTAACGTTGTCGGGCCGTCTACCGCTGACCCGCACGCGCACCTGTTCGGGGACGCGGACGCGCACGTCTTTGGTGATCCACGAATTGAAGACGTCGGTCGTGCCGACGCCGAAGGCGACCGCGCCAATCGCGCCGGCGTGCGGCGTGTGGGAATCACTGCCGATGATGACCTGACCGGGCAGCGCGTAGTTTTGCAAGATCAAGCTGTGGCAGATGGCTTCCGAGCCTTTGCGATCTTTCAAGCCGCCGTGCAGGCGTATGCCCTGCTTGCCTGCAAACTCGGCCTGCTTGCGAATCAGCTCATGGGCGAGGTCGAGTAAGCCCATCGCCTTGCGCTCCGGCGGCATCACGTCGTCGAGAAAAGTCAGGTGGTCTTGAAAGAAGTAGACCGACGCCGGATCGTTGACCGGCTCGTCGCCGACCAGTTGCTCATAAAAGATGGCCGCCATCGGCGTGACGTACTCGTGGCTGAAGCGTATGTCTGTGCGCACGAAGCCGGCGTCGCCCGGCTTGACCGCTTCGACGCCGGTGGCGTCTTTCGAGAGGTCTGTGACAAAGTGGCGCGCAAAGATTTTTTCTGCCAGCGTCATCGCCCGGCTTGCGGTCGTGACCGGCGGAATCTGCACATGGCCTTGCAAGCGGGCGACGTTGAATGGGAACAGCCCGCCATATTCGATGATCTGCCGGGTGATCTCGTCTTCGCCCTCGGTGAACTCGGCGAGCGGAATCTCTTCGCCATCCTTGATGCGACGGATGAGATCAAAATTGGTCGAAGTCAGCAGGCCGAGGTTCTGGCAGTTTTGCCGATAGATGCGCTCGATGTTTTCGGCGATGACACAGCGCAGGCCGGCGGCGATTTCGGCATAAGGCGATTGCTCGCGGCTCGACCCTTTGCCGCGCCGCTTGCCGGAGACCGAAACGACGAAGCCGCCGCGTTTGACATCACCTTGCTTGATGGGAAACTCGTCGCCGCATTTCAACCCGAGGTAGACGAATTCCCCCAGGCGCTCGTCGAAGTGATAGCAGATGTAAGCCGGAGTGATCTCGTCTGTCGAGATGTCGTTGCGCAGCGGCGGAATCTGTGACGGGTCTAAATCGGTGCCTTCAAGTTGTGCGCGGACGGTGGCAGCGTCTTCGGCAAGGAAGAGGATGCGGCCTTCGAGGCGGACGCGGTCGGGGCGCTTCTCGACCTTGCGGTTCAACAGGCTTTGAATCATTCAGGATACCTCAATAAGGATATGAAATCCTCGCAGCCGATGAGCAAAAGCTCATCTGGCCACGAAACTTATTTTACCCTTTGCGGCGGGGTTTTGACAAAAGCAGCAGCGGTTGGGCGGACGGCAACGTCTCAGCCTGATTTGTCGGGCTGAGACGTTGCCGATGAAGCGGCTCACATATTGAAGATCAAAATGTTTGACCAGCCGTTCGTGTTGCGCACGCGGATGCGATTGGCCCCGGCGCGCAGCGCCAACTGATTGGCATTGCCTGTGATGAGCAGCTTGTTGCCGCCGCCTTTGATCTTGATCTTTTGCGGCGGCGCGACGATGCGACCGTTGATCTCTATGGCCAAGCCTTCGGCCATCCCGCGCGCTTTCAAGGTCAACTGCGCGCCGCTGAATGAAGCCGCCGTCACGCTCAACGCGCCGCTATTGGGCCGGTTGAAATCAACCGCCGCTTCGGGGCCGCGGTTGCCGGCGCGGTCTATCAAAACGACACTGGCGCGCCACGCCGTCGGCAGCGCGCCCAGACCGTTGACGATCACTTGAGAGGCGACCGGCACCGCGCCCTCTGCGTTGATCGCCAGCGTCAGGGGTGGGCGAACGATGCGGCCCACTTCATCAAAGAGGCTGACCTCTGCCGCCGCCAGGTCACCGTCACGATCCAGCGCCGCGACATCAATCTGCAAACCGTCGCCTTCAAGCCGCGCCGCGAGGTTGAAGATAGCCGGCGCATGACTCTGATTGCCGGGAGCGCCGCCGGTGACCGTCGCCGTCACCATGAAGTTGGCATCGCCCGGTCCCCAGTTCGCCACCGCGATGTAATAAACCCCGGGGCGCAGGGGCAGGGAACTGAACGGCGTGATGGTAATCGCTTCGACGTAGGATTCGGTGTCCGACCGGTATTCAACTGTCGGGTTGTGACCTTGCAGCACGACCGGCTGGCCGTAGCGCCCATAAAGATCAACGTCCTGGTCGCCGCTTAAATCGATTTGTAGTTGAGTCGCGCCCGCCGGGACGACAATCGCGTACTGCGTATGACTGAGGACGCCCAGTTTTGGCGGCGGCGCGGTCATGCCTCCCGGTTGCGGCTGCCCAGAGGTCAAAGGGATGACGGTCGTCACATCGACGACGCTCTGGGTTCGATAACCAATCGCTTCAAGCGCCGTGAGATCGTTGTCCGTGACCGTTTGATATTCCCCGGCAGCAATCGTCGGGCGCATCACGCCGAGAGATTGCCCGGTGGCCCGCTCATCCTTCCAGTGCGATGGCGACTGCCCATCGCCGCCTGTGCCATCGGGCCGCCCGCTCGACAGCGCCAGCATCGAGCCGCCCGTGTAAAAGCCCTGCTCGCCGCCCGAAGAGAGGATGCGCGTGGCGGCGGCAAAGTCACCTTTGATCGCTTCGGGCCGTAGCCGGAACAGGTCGCAGACGGTTGGCGGCGTGTCTGCCGCATCGTTCATCTCTTGCTGGCCGACCGCCGAAACGAATCCCAGCACATGGCCGATTGCATGCAGCGCCAGGGCTTCAAAGTCGAGCTTGTTGGCTTCGATGCCATCGCCGGATTCGAAATCAAAACTGAAGTTTGAATTCAAGCCGATGGCGGGCGGCGGGCCGAAGTAAGCCGACTCGCGCTCGGGGTCGGCAACCGGGTCGAGCAAGCCCAGGCCGCGGAGCGTCGCCGACGAGGCCGCCAGCCCCTGAGACTCGCCTCTGTCGGTCGGCACCATTTTCGCGGGCAGCAGGTTAAACAGCGCGCGCTTTTCCTGTGCGAAGGCTTCGCTGAGCAAGCCGGCGCGCGCCGCCGTGTAGAGCGCATTGCCCGCGATCACCTGAGCATCGGCGCTGCTGACGACATCGGCGTCGAACGGCTGGCCGAAGAGAGTCGGGCCGAAATCAACATCGATGATGACAGTCAGGCGGGTCCGCACCAGCAGTTCCCATCGGGCGGCGGCGCGCACGAAGGCGGCACGCGCTGCGGCGTTGCCCTGTAATTGCGCCGTGCCGCGCAGGATGATCTTTAATCCCGTCGGCGGCTCGGCGTTCGCCGCGAGCGCGGTCAATGGCAGGTTGGCGTCACGGTCTTTGAGGCGATGCGCCTGCTCCGAGCTGGCTTCGACACAGGCGACGCGCCCGCCCTTCATGCGCTGCGCGAACGTTCCCAGCGTGGACGGCCCTGCCCAGAGGTTGCGGCTGCCGGCGCTTTGCGCGAGCGCGGCGGCTTTTGCCTCATCGACATGGGGAGCCGGCGGCATCAAAGTCAGTTGCAGAATCAACAGGCAGGCCAGCGTGACGGCGCGTCGGGTGGCTCGATACAACATACGACCTCGCTCGGTGGTGAAGCGGCTTCGCGGAGAAGTCCTTCGCACAGATCATGGGTGATGGTCGAGACTGAACGAGGTGGACGACGATAATGAACGCAGCGAAATCGAAGATCATTGTAAATCAGCTCGCGCGTCAGAGGCAAACCCGAAGTTGACAGGCGCAGGGCCATTGAGTTCTGCAAAAAGGGATGAGAAACAAACACAGAGACACGGAGGCACAGAGGCACGGAGTCTTCTCTGTGTCCCTCCGTGTCTCTGTGTCTCTGTGTTTATCTCATCTCTATGTATGTCGAGAACTCAATGGCCCTTTGACGGGCGGGTGAGTTGCCACCGCGGCGCTCAGGCGGCTTGATTGACAAGGCAGTTTGCGCCAGCTAGTCTTCCCCAGCGATGACCTGAGGCCGGAGGCAACAAGGGGCAACGCACAAGGTAATCCTTTCCGTCTTCTTCCCATTTGAATCTGAAATGATGCGGAGTTTGCGATGACCAAGAGAGGTTGGCGACGAGCCGTAGGGCTGTTTTTTATGATCGCGGCAATTGCCGCTTTACTGGCCGGCGACTTGGCGGCGCAACGCCAGCGCCGCCCGCCTGTGCGCCCGCCTGTGCGCCCGCCGACGCCCGCGCTGCAACCGCCGAAGCCTGAGCTGGTTATTCAAAACGGCCACTTCGACAACATCCGCACGGTCGCCTTCAGCCCCGACGGGCGGCTGATCGCTTCGGGCGGCGCAGACCAGACCATACGTCTCTGGGAAGCCGGGACGGGCCGCCTGCGCCGCGTCCTCGATGGCCATTTCGATGATGTAGCCGGCCTTACTTTTTCTCCCGATGGCAAGACGCTCGCTTCGGCGAGCCTCGATAAGACGGTCAAGCTCTGGGAGGTCGAAACCGGCAAGCTGCTGCGCACGCTCACAGGTCATGAGGCCGAAGTCCTCGCCGTCGCCTTCAGCCCCGATGGCCGCGAGCTGGCTTCGGCGAGCGGCGACGCTAATATCATCGTCTGGGAGGTCAAGAGCGGCGACGAGCTGCTCACCATCGAAGCGCGGTCAGCTGTGCGCGCCGTCGCCTTCAGCCCCGATGGCCAGATGATTGCCGGCACGACGGATAAGACGGTCAGGCTGTGGAACACCGAGACCGGGGCGCTCGTCCGCACCCTCGAAGACCACGCGGCAGAAGTCCGCGCCGTCGCCTTCAGCCGTGACGGCAAGATGATCGCCTCGGCGAGCCTCGATAAGACGGTCAAGCTCTGGGAGACAGAAAGCGGCAAATTGCTGCGCACGCTCACCGGCCACACCAGCGGCGCAGTCTCTGTAGCCTTCCATACAGATGGCAAAACGCTGGCGTCCGGCAGTCAGGACAAAAGCGTCATCCTCTGGGACAGCGAAACCGGCAAGCCGCTGCGCACCTTCGCCGGCCATGCCCATCCGGTCAGCTCGATTGCCTTCAACAACGACGGCTCGATCATCGCCGCCGCCAACTATCGCGCCGTGACGCTCTGGGAGACTGCCAGCGGCAAACCACTGCGCGCCCTCGAAGGCCGTTCCTCAGAGGTGCGCCGCATCGCTTACAGCGCCGACGGGCGCACGCTTGCCGCAACCAGCGGCGCGACCGTCAAGCTGTGGGACGCGCCGAACGTGCGCCTGGTGCGGACGCTCGCGGGTCATGCGTCGGAAGTCAGCGCCGTCGCCTTCAGCCCCGATGGCCGCACCCTGGCTTCGGCAAGCTGGGACAAGACGGTCAAGCTCTGGGAGGTCGAAACCGGCAAGCTGCTGCGCACGCTCACCGGCCACACCTCGGAGGTCAGCTCGGTCGCTTATAGCCCTGACGGCAAACGGATCGCGGCGGGCGGCGAAGACCGCAGCATTCGGCTGTGGGATGCGACCTCGGGCCGCTTGCTGCGCACGCTCACCGGCCATTTCAGTCTTGTCGAGTCGGTCGCTTTTAGCCCCGATAGCCGCCAGCTTGTCTCGGCCAGCGTGGATACGACCGTGCGGCAGTGGGACGCGGAGAGCGGCGCATTGATTCGCACGCTCAATGGTCACGGCTCACAGGTGCATGCGGTCGCCTTCAGCCCCGATGGCCGCGTCATCGCTTCGGGCAGCGCCGATAAGACGATCAAGCTGTGGGACGCCACGAGCGGCGCGCTGCTGCGCACGGCTGAAGGCCACACCTATGACGTGCTGTCGCTGGCCTTCAGCGGTGACGGCAAGCTGCTGGCATCAGGCGGCTACGATAAAACCATCAAGCTGTGGGACACGACAAGCGGCAGCCTCGTGCGCACGCTCGCCGGCCATTCGAGCCCTGTCTCGTCGCTCGCCTTCAGCCCGGACCGTAAGTGGCTGTTGTCGGGAAGCTGGGATACGACGACGAAGATATGGTCGCTCGAACTCGGCACGCCTTTAGTCACCTTGCTAGCTTTCAAGGACGGCAACTGGATCGCCTTCACGCCGGAAGGCTATTACGATGGCTCGGACAAAGGCGGCCAGTATGTCGCCTGGCGATTGGCCGATACGGTCTTCGACTTCGACCAGTTCTTCGACCGTTTCTTCAAGCCGCAGGTCGTGCCGCAGACCTTGCAAGAACCGCTCGCCAAGCCCGCGGACACCATCGCCAAGGGCTTCGCGACGCCGCCCGAAGTGCGCATCACGTCGCCGCGCAAAGACGAGCGCTTCACCGCCGAAGAGATCGAGGTGACGGTCGAAGCGCGCGACACCGGCGGCGGCGCCGAAGACTTGCGGCTCTACCAGAACGGCAAGCTCGTCAATCCCGGCAATCGCGGCTTGAAGGCGGCGGCGCGCGGCACGGTGGCGGCGACCTACCGCGTCTTGCTCGCCGAAGGCGGCAACGCACTGCGCGCCGTCGCTTACAGCCGCGACCGCACCGAAAGCCGCGCCGACGAGATCAGCGTGCAACTGGCCGCGCCCGAAAAGCAGGCGGCGCTGCGCATGCTCGTCGTCGGCATCAGCCGCTATCAGAATCCGGCATTGAATTTGAACTTCTCGGTGCAGGACGCCGAAGGCGTCGCCGCTTACTTTCAGCAGAGCGGCGGGCGATTGTTCCGCGAAGTCGAGATCACTCGCCTGTACGACGCCGACGCCAGCCGCGCCAACATCGTCAAAGCCTTTGCGCGGTTGAGCGAGACGGCGCGGCCCGAAGACGTGGTGATTATCTATTTCGCAGGCCACGGCGACAGCCGCCTCGATCAGTGGTACTTCATCCCGCACGAGATCACGCAGCCCGAGCGCGACGAGCAGTTGACCGCTGGCGGCATCTCGTCGGCGGCGATCAATGAAGCGCTGGTGAAGATTCGCTCGCAGAAGGTTTTGCTGTTACTCGACGCCTGCCGGTCGGGCGGCGCGGTGGTGTCGTTCCGCGGTTACGAAGACCGCAAGAGTCTGGCGCAACTGGCGCGCTCTGCCGGCGTCCACATCATCGCCGCGTCAGGAGCGAGCCAGCTTGCGGCAGAGATCGATGAGCTGCATCACGGCCTGTTCACCTACGTGCTGTTAAACGGCTTGAAAGGCGAAGCGGTCGTCGGCGCGGCCAATCGCAGCATCACCGTGCGCGGCTTGCTGGCCTACATCGAAGACCAGTTGCCGGAGGTGTCAAAGAAGTACAAGTCGGTCGCGCAATACCCGGTCAGCTCGTCAAAGGGCCAGGACTTTCCCGTCGCGCTGCTGCGCTGAAATGATCAACGGCGCGCCGCCTTTGGCCGCGCGCCGTCGGGGTTGCAAGGTGATTCGGTTTACACGTCGCCGAGGATCAGCTTGGCGATGGTCTGTAGCTGCATGTTCGAGGTGCCTTCGTAAATCTTGCCGATCTTGGCATCGCGGTAATACTTCTCCGCCGGGTAATCTTTCGTGTAGCCATAGCCGCCGTAGAGTTCGACAACCTGACTGGTGACGCGCTCGGCGACCTGTGAGGTAAACAGCTTGGCCATCGCTGCCTGCATGACGAAGTTCTCGCCACTGTCTTTCATGCGCGCCGCGTTGTAGACCATCAAGCGCGCCGCTTCAAGCTCGGTGGCCACCTGGGCGATCTGAAACTGCACGCCCTGAAATGCGCCAATCGCCTTGCCAAACTGGCGGCGCTCTTTCACATAGTTGATGCCGTAATCGAGCGCCCCCGCCGACAGCCCGACCATCTGCGCGCCGATGCCGATGCGCCCTTCGTTCAAGGTCTCGATGGCGATCTTATAGCCGCGCCCCACTTCGCCGAGAATGTTCTCTTTCTTAACCGCGCAATCTTCCAGAATCAGCTCGCAAGTCGAGCTGGCGCGGATGCCGAGCTTGTTCTCTTTCTTGCCGACCGAAAAACCGGGGAAGTCTCGCTCGACCAGAAAAGCGGTGATGCCGCGATAGCCTTTGTCGGGCGCGACGTTGGCAAAGACGATGAACAGCCCGGCTTCGGCGCCGTTGGTGATCCACAGCTTGCGCCCGTTGAGCAGGTAGTGGTCACCTTTGTCTTCGGCCTTTGTCGCGAGCGCGAAGGCGTCGCTGCCCGAACCGGCCTCAGAGAGCGCGTAAGCGCCGACGGTGTCCGTCGCCAGGCGCGGCAGGTAGCGGCGCTTCTGGTCTTCGTTGGCCCACATCAGCAGGGCGTTGTTGACCAGGGTGTTCTGCACGTCAACGATGACGCCCGCCGACGCGTCGGCGCGTGACAACTCTTCGACGGCGATGATCGAGGTGAAGAAGTTGCCGCCCTGGCCGCCGTACTGTTCGGGGATGGCGATGCCCATTAAGCCGAGGTCGAAAAACTGCTTGATGAGGTCAGCCGAGAACTTGCCCTGCTCGTCCATCTCGGCGGCGAGCGGGCGCAGCTGGCTGGTGGCAAATTCGCCGACCGACTGGCGGAATAATTGCTCTTCGTCGGTTAATGAAGTGAGCGCGCGCGGCGCGGTTTCAGAAGCGGTCGCAGGTTGTGACATGATGTTGACCTCCGGACGAAAAATCGAAGTATGACAGTGACTTTCAATCTAGCACCCGGCGAATGCAAATGGCAATGGGGAAAGGTCGGCTGAACCTGTCAGCGCCGTGCGTCGTAGTCCAACTGAGTTCTTCCGTAGAATCAGTTATAATGCAAACGAAGAAAATAAGCGGCCAAGGTTCTCGGGCCGCCAGACACGGAGGCATCATGTTTTGTCCGAATTGCGCCGCTGAGCACGTTTACGGCTTGAGATACTGCAAACAGTGCGGCACCAATCTCCTGGAAGCCCCAACCCCGCAAGCGCCCGCGCCGCCCGCCGCTCCGAAAGTGACGGTAGCCGCCTGGCCCCTGGCACTGGCGACCGTGGCGATTACGCTCGGCGGGCTAGGGATTGTTTTTACCCATGCCTTTGATCTGATGCGGCAGAGGTTTCCCGGCGAGATCGTCACCGGTAACGCGACACCTGTAGCCATCGTGATGCTGATCTTCGGCACGCTGACCATCACCGGCGTCGTTGCCATGCTCATGCGTTTGTTCGGCCATCTGGTTGCGCCGCGACCGCAGGGGCAGCCGGCTAAAAACGACAAGGCGATTCACGCCGCGCCGCCGCTCGTTCAGTTGCCGGCGCCGCCCTCGTCCGTCGGCAGCGTCACCGAGCATACGACGCGCAACTTCGAGCCGGGCATCTATGACAAGCTGCACGCCCGCGAATAGCCGATGGCTTCGGCGGTGATTGTAAAAAAGGTTACGAAGTGAATTGGAGGCGGCCATGAATTGTCCAACCTGCGACGCGGCCAACACGACCGGGCTGCGCTATTGCACGCGCTGTGGCGGCAATCTGTATCAGCCGACGCCGGGCGTTGACTTCGAGCGCGTCCGCCAGACCGAACACGGCTGGGACATCGAGAAGAGCGAAGCGCCGGGAATGAGCGGCAAAAGGCTGGCCGGCGTCTTCTGGGCGGTGGCGGTCTTCAGCCTGGTGTCGCTGCTGACGTTGTTCGGCCTTGCGGTGCCGCTGACCGTTCTCCAGGCGCCCAAAGAGATCGTCGTGCCGCTCTACTTGTTTGGCTCGCCCGCGGTCGTGCTGATTGCCGGGATGCTGATCCGGCAGCTGTCGCGGTTGATCAAGCTGATGGAACAGGACAGCAGCGCCCGGCGACAGTCGGGGCGTGTGAGCGCGCCCAACCCGCAGCAGGTCGCCGCGCCGCCGCCGGCCTTCCGCAGCGTCACCGAGCACACGACGCGCAATTTTGAAGCGGCATACCGCGATGCCAGAGAGCAGCAATAGCCCGAATGTTCGGCAATCGATGGGGTGAATATGTATTGTCCAAATTGCGGCGCCGAATCAATTCAAGGGCTGCGGTATTGCAAGCAGTGCGGCGCGAATCTGAATGGGCCGGCAGAGGCGACCGTGCAGGGAAAATTCCCGATGGCCTTGACCATCACGTTTCTACTCATCATCGGCATCATTTCAACGGTTGGCATCATCGGTCCGCTCGCCATGGCCTCGGACATGGCGATGCGCAACATCCCGCCGGGCGAGTTCTTGCCGGTGATGATTCTCGGCCCGCTCGTGGGGCTCGGCATTGACGCGCTGCTGGTGTGGTTGCTGATCCGGCTGGTGAAGATTTATTACCACCCGGCGAGCGCGGCGGGCGCGCCGTCTTCGCGCACGGATGCGGCGAAGGAATTCACGCCGCCGCAACTTAGCGCGCCGCCTTCGTCCGTCGGCAGCGTCACCGAGCACACGACGCGCAATTTCGACGAGTACGAAAAAAAGATTCGCGCCCGACAGGCCAGCCGCGACACCAACGAAGTGTGAAGGCACGTCGGCGGCTCAAGCATCTCGCATGTGTCAGACGATTGGCTCCCCTCGCGTCTTGCGGGCTTCATTCAAGCTGACTGACCACCCCTTGGAGGATAACGGATGAACGTGATCGAGCTGAAGGATGCGACCAAACGCTTTGATGAGTTTGTCGCGGTCCGCGACCTATCGTTTGCGGTGCGCCAGGGCAGCGTCTTCGGGCTGCTTGGCCCGAACGGCGCCGGCAAGACGACTTCGATTCGCATGATCGTCAATATTACCGCGCCCGACGAAGGCGAAGTGCTGGTGATGGGCCGCCACATGAACGCCGAGCTGCAATCGCACATCGGCTACTTGCCGGAAGAGCGCGGCCTCTACAAGAAGATGACGGTCGGCGATCAACTGGTCTTCTTCGGCAACATCAAAGGACTCGACTCGCGCACCGCTGCGCAGCGCGCCGACGAATGGCTCGCCCGGCTGGAGCTGTCGGCGTGGAAGGGCAAGAAGCCGCCCGACCTCTCGAAAGGCATGCAGCAGAAAGTGCAGTTCATCACCACCGTCATTCACGATCCCGACATCCTGATTTTGGACGAGCCGTTTTCCGGCCTCGACCCGGTGAGCGTCGGCGTCCTCAAGGCGGCCATCCTCGATCTGAAGAAGCAAGGCAAAACCGTCATCTTCTCGACACACCAGATGGAACAGGTCGAGCAGATGTGCGATGACATCTGTCTGATTAACCACGCCACCAAGGTGCTCGGCGGCGGCCTGAAAGAAGTCAAGCGGCGCTATGGCCGCAACACCGTCATCCTCGACTACGAAGGGCCGGACGATTTTCTCACCCCCGATCTGGTTAAGCGCCACAACCGCAACGCCAGCTACAGCGAGATTCTCTTGCAGGATGGCGCCGACGCGCAGGAGATTCTGCGGCGGGCGGTCGCCGCAGGCGTCAGTATCCATCGCTTCGAGCTGGTCGAGCCGTCGCTCAACGAGATCTTCATCGAAAGCGTCACCGGCACTCAGGAACTGGCCAGCCGGCGCGTCGAGGCGGAGGCGCTATGAAAAAAACCTGGGCCATCATCAAGCGCGAATACGTGGTGCGCGTCCGCACGCGCGCCTTTGTCATCAGCACGATTGCCAGCCCCTTGTTGTTGCTGGCGCTGGCGCTGTTGCCGGGCTTGCTGGCGACGCGCGGCGGCGGCGAGCGGCATGTCGTGGTGCTCGATCAGAGCGGCGATGAACAGCTCTTTCCCGCCATCAAGAATCGCCTCGACACGCCCGGCGCGGGCCGCGACGACGCGGGCGACCGCGGGCCACGGCTGACAAACTACGTGCTGGAGCGCCGCGCCGTCAGCCCGAGCGATAACATTGACGAGATCATCCGAAACGATTACACGGCGGGCGGCAAGAAGGACGAAGATAAAGCCTACTTGATTTTGCCCGCCGGCCTACTCGACGGGACGCGGCCCGAATACCGCTCGAAGAATACCAGCGATTTCGGCCTGCGCTCGTTGGAATCCGCCATCAACCAGGCGGTCATCGAGCGCAAGCTCGACCGCGCCGGCCTCGGCGGCGACAAGGCGAAGGGCATCACGCGGCGGCTCGAACTCGACACCAAGAAGCTGACCTCGGAAGGCGGCGCGCAAGAAGATGGCGGCACGGGCTTTGTTGTGGCCTTCGTCATGCTCTTCTTCATGTACATGACGGTGTTGTTCTACGGGCTGTTCGTGATGCGCGGGGTCATCGAAGAGAAACAATCGCGCATCGTCGAAATCGTCGTCTCGTCGGTGAAGCCACACGAGATGATGCTCGGCAAGCTGATCGGCATCGGCCTGGTCGGGCTGACGCAGATCGGCATCTGGGTCACGAGCGTCGCCTTGCTTTCGACCGTCGGCCTGTCGATCTTCGCCTCGCGCGGCGTGGCGCTGCCGCACCTGCCGCCTATCCTGCTCGTCTACTTCGTCATCTACTTCGTCCTCGGCTACTTCCTCTACGCGACGCTGTACGCGCTGGTCGGCGCCACCGTCGGCAGCGAAGAAGAAGCGCAGCAGGCGCAGTTCCCTGTAACGATCCTTATTGTCATTCCGATGACGATCTTCACGACCGTGGTCGCGAACCCGAATGGGCCGCTGGCGGTGACCTTATCGATGATTCCGTTCTTCGCGCCGACGCTGATGATGCTGCGCATCGCGGTGATCAACCCGCCGCTCTGGCAAGTGCTGTTGTCGATGGCGATCATGGTGGTGACGATCCTCGGCGCGGTATGGCTGGCGGCAAAGATTTATCGCGTCGGCATCCTGATGTATGGCAAGCGCCCGAGCCTGGCCGAGCTCGGCCGCTGGCTGCGCTACAACTGATTCGCCCTGGGAGCGCGGGCGTCTCGCCCGCTGCTCTACGAATCGCAAGCCTTGCGGGCGAGACGCCCGCGCTCCCAGGGTGACGGCTTAATGAATGTGTTTGGTGCGGCGGCGCAGGAAGTCCATCAGGATGGACTGCATTATAGGTCACTCTTTCCAATTCTCTTTAGCGCGCGCGAATATATCGTCAATAGACTGTCCCTCGTATAGACGGCGTGAAATTTCGACGTAGTCAGTCGGGTCGCGATGCAAGAGAGACAGGAAGCGCAACGCCGCCGCCGGGCCGAGCGCCTTGTTCAACGCTTCGATGCCGATCATTCGCAATTCCGCATCACTCATTGGGTCTGTGCTGGCCATCATTCTCCTCGCTGCCTGATGAAGTCCACCGGATTCAGAACGCGCATCGTTAACCCTAGCCGTGCGGCTTGCTTCAATAGTTTATCATCCCAGGTCAAGAAAACCTCTGCGCCGGTATGAATCGCGCAGGCCAGATGGATCGCATCTTTAGCAGACACGGCGCCCTGTTGAATGTAGGACTGAGCCAGATTATAAATCGCTTCTTCCGGACCGATACGAACCCGGCATAGGCTGGCGAGCCGAAAAGCCTCAAGCTGGCGGTCAGGGAAAGGACACTGCAAGCTTTCATCCTGATGCATGAAAGACCAGACCAGCTCAACTTCGCCGTGGGCCGCGCGGTTAAAGATTTCCTGACAGGCGAGCGCCTCCATTTGAATGCGCACATGCTGCGGATCGTCGAACCCTCGCTGAAAGCCATTATAGTCGAGATAAATTCTTATCATCGGAACGAAGACAAACGAGGGCTTAATGAATGTGTTTGGTGCGGCGGCGCAGGAAGTCCATCAGGATGTACTGGCCGAGCGACATGGTCGTCGTGAAGTAGGCTTTGCCCTGGCAGATCTCCGTTACCTTTTTAACAAAGTCAACCAGGTAATAATCGTCCGCCAGCATGAAGGTGTTGATCATGATGCCGCCGCGGCGGCACTGCGCGACTTCTCTGAAAGTTTCTTGTAGGATGCGCGGGTCAAGCCCCATCGGGTTTTTATAAATGCGCCCGTCTTCCAGAGTCATCGCCGACGGCTTGCCGTCCGTAATCATGATGATCTGCCGCATGTCTTTGCGTTGCGACATCAGAATGCGGCGCGCCAGCCTTAAGCCTTCGCGGGTATTGGTGTGATAGGGGCCGACCTGGGCGCGGGCCACCTGCGACAGCGGAATCTCTTCGGCGGAATCATGAAACAGCACGACGCGAAGGCTATCGCCCGGAAACTGCGTGCGCATCAAGTGGGTCAGCGCCAGCGCCACGCGCTTGGCCGGCGTGAAGCGGTCTTCGCCATAGAGAATCATCGAGTGCGAGCAATCGAGCAGCAGCACGGTGGCGCACGAGCTTTGGTACTCGGTCTGATGCACCATTAAATCGGCGTACTCAAGGTTGAGCGGCACGCCGAGGCCCTCGCGCTGAATCGCCGACTTCAGCGTTGCATTGACGTCGAGGTTGAGCGTGTCGCCGAACTCGTAAGGTCTCGACGCGCTGCTTGCTTCAACGCCGGTCGCCAGATGGTTGGTGTCATGCCTGCCGAATGACGACTTGCCGAGCGAGGCGAGCAGGTCCCGCAGCGATTTGAAGCCGAGAAAGTCCAGCCCCTTGTCGCGCAGCTCGAACTTGACGCTCTGCTCGACGGGCTTGTCGGTCTTGCCGGCTTGCTTGCTGAAGCCCGACGGTGGCGGCTGCTCGCCCGGCTCCTCACGGAGGTTGAGATAGCCTTCTTCGATCAAGCGCTCGATCAGGCGATCAATCAGCTCACTCATCGCCTCGGCGTTTATCCGCCCCTGTTCGTCGCTCAATGCCTCTAGCTCTTCGTCGGAGAGCAGGCCATCCATGAGCGCGCGCATGATGGCTTCGCGCAAGGCGTCGAGCGAATCATCGCCCTCGTTGCCATACATGAAATAGGGATCGTTGAAACCGCTTTCGAGCAGAAAATCGCTCAGCCGGTCGAGCAAATCTTCAAGGCTCAACGACTGCCAATCAACGCCGCTCCATTTGCTGTACTTCGTAAAAGGCATAGAAATCAGTAGGCAGTAGGCAGTAGGCAGTAGGCAGTACTGAGCGAAACTCAACCTGCCTCCTGGCTCCTGCTTCCTGCTTCCTATCTTTTCTGCCGCAGGCTGCCGACCGTAAAGGTGTGGGGGAATTCGTCGGCGGTCGTCGCCGACGCGGGCGCGGCGGCTGCCGGCACCGCGGCGATTGTCGGCGCGGCAGCGTGGCCTGCCGGTTCTGACTGGCCGCCTTCCTCGATGGCGAGCAGGTTGCCCGCCGTGAACAGGTACTCGCGCAAGTAGCGATCAAAGGCCGGGTCGTGGCGGCGAATCCATTCCAGCACCATCGCCGCGTGTTCTTTCTCTTCGTCCTGGTTATGCAGCAAGGTGGCGCGCAATTCCGGGTCATCGCTGACGTCGGCGCGCTGGCCGTACCAGTCAATGGCTTCAAGCTCTTCCATCAGCGAATGAATCGCTCGCGCCATGTCGCGCGTCTCCGGCTTCAATATCTCATACGGTGCGTGCCATGCGATTCCCATGTGATTCCTGCCTCCTAATTGATTTTGCGCGAGCGGCTGAAGCTTTCGTAGCCGTAGCCGCGCGGTTCCGGTTTGACTGCCGCGTAGCCACGTTCTTCGCTGCGGCTGATCTTCTTTTGCGCATGCAGCCCTTCGAGGATCAATTCGCAGACGGCGACCATCGAGTCAGCTTGCGCTGAGTCGGCCAGGTGCGACTCGGCGGCGGCCTCCAGCAGTCCGTCAATCGTCCGAAAGCCTTTCAGGCAGAGCGCCGTGCTATCCGAGTCGCCGACGCGTAGCGTGCCGCCACCGTTGAACCAGGCGACAACTTCCGAGCAATCGAGATGGCCGCAGTAAGCTTCAAAGACTTTGCCGACCGCCGCGCGCACCAGCTCGCGGGCAATGGCGGCGCCGCCCTTCTGTTCGCCTTCGTACTCCAGTTCGAGCTTGCCGGTGATCGCCGGCAGCGCCGCGTAGATGTCGCTGATGCGTGGCACGGCGCGCGCCTCTCTCGCCAGCAGGCGGCGGCGCTCGGCGTTCGAGACGACGTTTTCAATGACCGAGATCGGCAACCGCTGGCTGACCCCCGAGCGCCGGTCAACCCGCTGGTCGGCGCGCGCCTCGAAGGCGATCTCTTCGACGGCGCGCTCGATGAACTCCGGCACAAAGACCTGGCTGTTGTCGCGCGCCGTCCAGGCTTCCTGCCCGGTAATCTCCATGCCCTCTTCGACGGTCGCCGGGTAGTGGGTGACGATCTCTGAGCCGATGCGGTCTTTGAGCGGCGTGATGATCTTGCCGCGCGCCGTGTAATCTTCGGGGTTCGCCGAAAAGACCAGCAGCACATCGAGCGGCAGCCGCACCGGGTAGCCTTTAATCTGCACGTCGCCTTCCTGCATGATATTGAACAACCCGACCTGCACTTTGCTGGCCAGATCGGGCAGTTCGTTGATGGCAAAGATGCCGCGGTTGGCGCGCGGCAGCAAGCCGTAATGGATCGTCAATTCGTCGGCTAAAAGATGCCCGCCGCGCGCCGCCTTGATGGGATCGAGGTCGCCGATCAGGTCGGCAATGGTGACATCAGGCGTCGCCAGTTTTTCGACGTAGCGGTTGCCGCGCGGCACGAAGGTGATGGGCGTCTGCTCGCCGTGTTCTTCGATCAGCAGGCGGCAAGCCTTGCACAGCGGCTGGTAAGGGTTGTCGTTGATCTCGCAGCCTGCGACCGCCGGCATCTGTTCATCGAGCAGGTTGGCAAGCGCGCGCAAGATGCGGCTCTTGGCCTGACCGCGCAGGCCGAGCAGGATGAAGTTGTGGCGCGACAGAATGGCGTTGACGATCTGCGGGATGACCGAATCTTCATAGCCGATGATGCCCGAAAAGACCGGCTGATTGCGTTCGAGCCGGGCGATCAGGTTGCGGCGCATCTCGTCTTTGACTGACGAGCGGCGCACCCGCGCTTCGTTATATTCGGATGATTTCAACTCGCCGAGAGTGCGTGGCAACGGCATGCGGATCACCTCAAATGAATCGGCTGACCTTTGATCGAGCGTGTCCCTTGCTCGTTCAAACACTCTAGCGTCCGCCGCGCCCTCAGGCAAGTCAGCGGCGGGAACGATTCTCACAGATTGCGCCACACACAATTTAAAACTGCTCTAGGCGCGAGCGACGCGGTTGATCGCGCGATTGCCGGACTCATCCAGAGTGCTCAGCACGGCCAGCACCTCTTCAGTCGCGGGCTTCAGCGGCGGCGGCGCCAATAGCGAACGCCGCCGTGCGAGCCGCGTCTTCTCTGCCAGGTGATCGCACAGCGCGCTGACGATACAGACGATGACGAACAGCGCAATGACGAGGCCGACCGCCAGCGTCAGGTATTCGATCAGCGTCTGCATAATGCGATACATACTCTCTTGCATGGTCGTCGAGGTCAGGGGGTCCATAACTCCTCCTATCGGCTTCACCACTACTTTGCGGCGCGGCGAATTTGCGCCTCATTACTTAAGGCGCGAAAGCGCGGGCAAAGCCCGCCAGGAGAAGTAAAAAAAATTAGCGCGGGGCGTTTTTAGTAGCGGCGCGGGGACGTGTGATAGATTTCGCTCATCTTGGCTATCATTCATTCATTCTGAAAGCAGTCGATCCGATGGCCTCAGGTTCTCATACGATTACCCAACTGCTGCTGGCATGGAGTGATGGCGATCCAGCGGCGCTGGAGCAGTTGGCCCCACTCGTCGAGCGCGAATTGCATCGCCTGGCGCAACGCTATCTGATCAACGAGCGGCGCAGCCATAGCCTGCAAGCCACCGAGCTGGTTACGGAAAGCCGTTGACATGACTGTCAAATCGTCATAGAGTAGGCGCACCTTGAAACCAGTTTGGGCTAACCCCCATGAAGCGAAAAAAGGGGGGAGGTTAGCCCAAAGTGGCTAATTGTTCTGATCATTGATAATCGAATAGTTTTCTCGATAATTTTTGACGATTCAACGAGCGGATTTGAGGCCAAATTTGTGAGGTTAGCCCAAATGGGCATGTAAGCGACTGAAAATAAAGGCCCCCAATGGCCCGCTCTTTGAATTGAAGACGCGATTGATAGCGGATTGAAACATTACCATCAAACTCATTTCCGGAAGTTTCGCCGTGGCTTTGAATTGAAGACGCGATTGATAGCGGATTGAAACTTATACACAGCGGGGCTGTGTCCATACCGCACCAGAGTCTTTGAATTGAAGACGCGATTGATAGCGGATTGAAACACGGTCCAATGAACTCCCGCAGCCAATCAAACACAAGCTTTGAATTGAAGACGCGATTGATAGCGGATTGAAACATAGTTTCATTTGCCCTCCCAAGCGAAAGATGTAGTCTTTGAATTGAAGACGCGATTGATAGCGGATTGAAACACAATGTTAATGAACTGGAAATTTGACATTTTTCTTCCCTTTGAATTGAAGACGCGATTGATAGCGGATTGAAACCCGGGACAGCCGTCGTAGCTTGCGCCTGCTTCATTGCCTTTGAATTGAAGACGCGATTGATAGCGGATTGAAACATGGCCGTGATGGCTATGGATCTACCTCTCATTGAACTTTGAATTGAAGACGCGATTGATAGCGGATTGAAACTGCGCTGTCGACGTGCGCGCCTGGCGGCCTTATGGGCTTTGAATTGAAGACGCGATTGATAGCGGATTGAAACCGAAGATTCGGTCGCCATTGTTCCACCAATTACCCACTTTGAATTGAAGACGCGATTGATAGCGGATTGAAACATGACGGGAGTGTTGTAATGACAGAGACAGTCTCCGCCACTTTGAATTGAAGACGCGATTGATAGCGGATTGAAACGCTGTTTCGAGGAAAACCCCGTCCTTTCCCGGCTCACTTTGAATTGAAGACGCGATTGATAGCGGATTGAAACGCCGCCTCTGTTATGAGCACCCCTCTGGCGCTCGCCCCCCTTTGAATTGAAGACGCGATTGATAGCGGATTGAAACATTACGATTACCCCAATGAAGAGACTGCCAATCGCCCTTTGAATTGAAGACGCGATTGATAGCGGATTGAAACCCGTACTGCGGGTGGTCAGGCAAGGGAATAGTGGTCTCTTTGAATTGAAGACGCGATTGATAGCGGATTGAAACGCCTTCACCTCGACGCCGATCCGTGAAATCGGATGGCCTTTGAATTGAAGACGCGATTGATAGCGGATTGAAACAAAGGCCACTTAAGGTGACCTATTAACTAACACGTTCACTTTGAATTGAAGACGCGATTGATAGCGGATTGAAACGTGATTCTCCGCCTTTCTGTAAACGAACTAAAATGGCTTTGAATTGAAGACGCGATTGATAGCGGATTGAAACCGTCAACGTAGGGTTGAAATTCCCGAGGTACATGTCCCTTTGAATTGAAGACGCGATTGATAGCGGATTGAAACCACTCACCCTCCGCCTGCTCGCGGGTGAAGCCTTGCCTTTGAATTGAAGACGCGATTGATAGCGGATTGAAACATTACGATTACCCCAATGAAGAGACTGCCAATCGCCCTTTGAATTGAAGACGCGATTGATAGCGGATTGAAACCACTCACCCTCCGCCTGCTCGCGGGTGAAGCCTTGCCTTTGAATTGAAGACGCGATTGATAGCGGATTGAAACAAAAACCTTATTGACCGTTCCAGACCTTCTTCGTTCGCTTTGAATTGAAGACGCGATTGATAGCGGATTGAAACCCGCGTTGACGAAGAAGATGAAGATGCTAATCAGGAGCTTTGAATTGAAGACGCGATTGATAGCGGATTGAAACGTAAACTTGACCGGCGAAACTCAGTGGGGACTCCCACTTTGAATTGAAGACGCGATTGATAGCGGATTGAAACTTTCTCTTGCCTTGCTCGTCAGGAAGCCATTTGTTGGCTCTTTGAATTGAAGACGCGATTGATAGCGGATTGAAACGCGATGTTTCCGCACGCGACCGCGCTTTGGTCGGTAACGCTTTGAATTGAAGACGCGATTGATAGCGGATTGAAACGATAGATTTTCGCCAGTTCGCTACGCAGTTCGCCAGCTTTGAATTGAAGACGCGATTGATAGCGGATTGAAACCGGAACCGCTCCTCAATGTCCGCCATCATACTCGCCTTTGAATTGAAGACGCGATTGATAGCGGATTGAAACCATTGGCGCAGCCGCCCATCATCCTCCCCGAGGCGCGCTTTGAATTGAAGACGCGATTGATAGCGGATTGAAACTGTTTGGCCGATGACTCGGTTGGTCAGATCGCCGAACTGCTTTGAATTGAAGACGCGATTGATAGCGGATTGAAACACATTGAGTACAACGAAGTTCGCCTTCTTCGAGCGGTCTTTGAATTGAAGACGCGATTGATAGCGGATTGAAACCCAGCCTAATACACTTACAACGAAAAGAGCGATCAGAACTTTGAATTGAAGACGCGATTGATAGCGGATTGAAACCATAAACAGTGTCGTGATCAAGCCACCAATCAGCCATCTTTGAATTGAAGACGCGATTGATAGCGGATTGAAACGAGATACTGCTATTGGCGTACAAAGGGTTCCTGGAGCGACTTTGAATTGAAGACGCGATTGATAGCGGATTGAAACAACCATAGCGTTAGGGCTAACCAAAAGATCAGGTGCTTTGAATTGAAGACGCGATTGATAGCGGATTGAAACTGGCCGAGAGCTTCTCCCTGTGGCGAAGTTGCGTTATCCTTTGAATTGAAGACGCGATTGATAGCGGATTGAAACGCCTAATTCTCTCAAGATCGGACCTCCTACTTCGTCTTTGAATTGAAGACGCGATTGATAGCGGATTGAAACGCCGAACACGAAGGTCTTTCTAGCCGCAGTCGTGGCCTTTGAATTGAAGACGCGATTGATAGCGGATTGAAATGCGGCTGAGCGGGACGCGTCGGCACCGTCCTTTAAGACGGCGACGCCCAGGCGGCGAAGAACTGCGGGGCCTGGCGCGGCAGCTCGCGTACGAGCAACTGCTCGACTTCCTCTGCCGTTGTCAGCTTCAGGGCTTCTTTCATCAGCGCCGTGATGCGCTCAAGGCTGACGGCGCGCACGGCCCGCTTGACCAGCGGGATCGAAGCGGGCAGCAGGCTCAGCACGCGCACGCCGAGGCCGACCAGCGCCACGGCTTGCAGCGGGTCGCCGGCCATCTCGCCGCAGACTTCGAGCGGCACAGGCGCTGCCGCCGCGGCGCGCACCAGGTGCGCCAGGGCGCGCAGGATCGCCGGGTGTAAGGGCTGATAAAGGGGCGCGACGTTCTCGTTGGCGCGATCAACCGCCAGCATGTACTGGGTCAGGTCGTTGGTGCCGACGCTCAGGTAATCGGCCTCTTTAGCGAACAGATCGGCCATCAAGGCGGCTGCCGGCACTTCGATCATCACGCCAATCGGCAGCGTGGCGTTGTGCTCGATGCCGGCCTCGGCCATCTCCTGCTTGACTTCAGAGATGATGCGCTTGGCCTCGCGCAGCTCAGAGATGGTCGAGATCAGCGGCAGCACGACACGCAGCTTGCCATGCAGGTTGGCGCGCAGGATGGCGCGCAATTGCGTGCGGAAAATCCCTTCAACTCGCAGCGACAGGCGAATGGCGCGCAGGCCGAGGGCCGGGTTCATCTCCTCTTCAAACCCCTCGAGCGTCAGCTTGTCGCCGCCGAGATCGAAGACGCGAATGCTGGCGCCGGCATCGCCCGTGGCCTCGGCCAGGCGGCGATAAATCTGGTACTGCTCTTCTTCGCCCGGTAGCTGCGGCAGTCCCGCCAGAAAGATGAACTCCGAGCGATACAAGCCGATGCCCTCGGCGCCGAAGCGCGCCAGCGCATCGATCTCCGCCGGCAGCTCGACATTGGCGCGCAAGGTGATGCGCACGCCGTCAGCGGTCTCTGCCGCTTCGGTCGCCTGGCTCTCGCGCGCCAGGCGGGCGTTGTCTTGCTGCTGGCGGCGGGCGTAATTGCGGGCCAGCGCTTTGCTTGGCCTGAGGATGACTTCGCCCGCCGCGCCATCGATGATGAGCGGCGTGCCTGTGCGCGCCCTGCGGGTCACGTCGCGCAGGCCGACGACCGCCGGGATGCCTAAGGCGCGGGCGATGATGGCCGCATGCGAAGTGATGCCGCCCGAGTTGGTCGCAAAGCCGAGGACGCGGTTAAAGTCGAGCTCGGCGACCGTCGAAGGCCAGATGTCTTTAGCGACCAGGATGACCGGCGCGTCCAGCTCCGAGAGGTCGAACTTGTCGCGGCCTGAAAGGATCATCAGCAGCCGCATAGCGACGTCTTCGAGGTCCGAGGTGCGCTCGCGCAGGTAGGCGTCATTGACCTGTCGGTAGGCTTCTTCGAGGCGATCAATCACCGAGCGCACGGCCCACTCGGCATTGACGCGGCGCGTGCCGATTTCGTTTTCGATCTCGACAAGCAAGCGCTCGTCTTCGAGCATCAACAGGTGGGCGTCGAGGATGAAGGAGTGTTCATAGCCGAGCTCGTGGGTCAGGCGGGCTTTGATCTCCAGCAGCTCGGCGCGCGCCTGCTCGAAGGCTTCGTGCAGGCGGCGGACTTCGCGGCGCGCCTGCGTCGGCGAGACGTCGAGGTAATAGAACTGATGCCGCCCGCGCTCGTCCAGGCGCAGCGCGCTGCCTTCGGCGACGCCGGGCGAAGCGCCGACGCCATGCAGCCGCACATCGCGATGGCTAGAAGACGCCATCCGAAAGCTCCTCTCCGAACTTCTGTTCTACCAATTCGGCGAGCGCATCGGCGGCGCGCGCCTCATCTTCGCCTTCCGCCCGGATTATAAGCCAGGTGCCGCGCGCCGCCGCAAGCAAAAGGACACTCAAGATCGATTTGCCGTCGGCGCGCTGGCCTGTGTCGTCGCGCTCTAGCTCGATGCGGCTGGTGAACTGGGTGGCGCGGCGCACGAGCCGCGCCGAGGCGCGCGCGTGCAGCCCGAGGCGGTTGCTGATATTGATCCGTCGTTCTTGCATAGTGTCAAGTTCTAGAATACCGCATTCTAGCTCAAGGTGCGCGGGTCGGTGGCGTCGCGCAGGCCGTCGCCCAAAAAATTCCACGCCATCACGGCGATGAAGATGAAGACGCCGGGCGCCAGCATCCAGGGGAAATCGCTCAGGTAGCGCGGGTTCTGCGCCGCAGTCAGCATGTTGCCCCAGCTCGCTTCCGGCTCTTGTATGCCGACGCCCAGGAATGAGAGCGCGACTTCGCCGAGGATATAAAACGGCACGGACAACGTCGCCGTGACGATCACAAACGACAGCGTGTTCGGCAGGATGTGGCGGGTGATGATGCGCGCGTCGGTGAAGCCCAGCGCCCGCGCCGCCAGCACGTACTCTTGCTCCTTAAGCGATAGCACCATGCCGCGAATCACCCGCGCCTCGGCTGCCGAGTCGATGAACGCCAGGATGACGACGATGATCGCGTAGAGCTGCATCTTGCTCAGGCCGCCGCCGAACATCTGGCGCATGATGAGGATGAAGTAGAGGCTCGGCACCGCGAGCAAGGCTTCGACGCCGCGCATCAGCAGGAAGTCGGTGGCGCCGCCGAAGTAGCCGGCGATGGCGCCGACGATCATGCCGATGCTCGCCGAGATCAGGATGCCCAGCAGGCCGATGGACAGCGACACCTGCGCGCCGTAGAGGATGCGCGAGAAGATGTCCTGGCCGACGAGGTCCGAGCCGAAGAGGAAGAAGCGCCCCGGCTGCTCGACGCCGAACAGATGCACATCCGAGCGCAGCAGCCAGAGAATGTGATAGCGGTCGCCTTTGACCAACAGGCGCAGCGGGTACTTTTTGCTGTGGTCTTCGTTATAGACGGCATGCTGGCCGGCGACCGGCGCAATGCCATAGACGAACGGGCGCGAGAGCTTGCCTTGATCGTCGAAGAAGTGAATGCGCGTAAGCATCGGCGGGTGGAACGGCAGGTCGTGGTCGGCGTCGTCATACTTGTATGGCGCAAGAAAGCCGGCCAGCACGGCGGCCAGGTAGAGCGCCGCGAGCAGGTAGAGGCCGAACATTGCCGTGCGGTTGCGGCGCAGCTTCAGCCAGATGAGCTGCGAAGGCGACCGCCCGCGCGCCGCCCGCGTCACCGCCGGCTCATGGAAGGCGTCGGTCAGGCCCTGCGCCGTCGGCGCCAGCGGCTCGACGATGGCTTCGCCCGGCCCGCGCTCGATCACCACGGGCTGCGCGTCGAGGGCGCGCTCGGCGGCTTCTTCGCGGCTGGCTTCTTCGAGTTGGCGGCGGTCGGGCATGGCGATTATTCGACGCGGATGCGCGGGTCAATGACGGCGAGCAGCAAGTCGGCGATCAAGTTGCCGACAACCAGCATCACCACCAGCATGGTCACCGCCGCCATCACCAGCGGCTCGTCTTTGTCGCGTAATGCTTCATACACCAGCGTGCCGAGTCCCGGCCAGGCGAAAACATATTCGGTCAGCAGCGCCCCAGCCAGCAGGTAAGCCAGCGACAACCCGAACAGCGTCACCAGCGGGTTGATGGCATTGCCGAGCGCATGGCGGAAGACGATGCGGCGTTGGCTCAGGCCCTTGGCGCGCGCCGTGCGGATGTAATCTTGCGATAAGGTCTCGATCATCTCGCTGCGCATCTGTCGCATGTACTGCGCCATCCCCAGCGTGCCGAGCACCACGGTCGGTAGCACCAGATGCCACAGCGTGTCGGTGAAGCGCTGCCAGCCATTCATGTAGTCCCAGTTGACCTGGTCGTGAATGCCGCCCGCCGGGAACCAGCCGGTCTTGACGGCAAACAAGATGAGCAGCAGCGAGAAGAAGACGCTAGGGATCGATAGCCCGAAGAACGAGATGAAGCTGCACAGCCTGTCCACCCAGCGGTTGCGGTTGACGCCGGCGAGTACGCCGAGCGGGATGGCCAGCGCCCATGAGAAGACCAGCGCCGCCCCCGTCAGCATCAGCGTGTTGAGCATGCGCTGGCCGATCAGCGTCGTCACCGGCGCGGCGGTGATAAACGAATCGCCGAGGTCGCCCTTGAGCGCCGGCTTCAGCCAGTACCAGTAGCGCTCGAAGACGTTGCGGCTGTCGAGGTGGTACTTCTGCTCCATGCGCTCAAGGTAGTCGCGCGAGATGTTCGGCTTCATGCGCAGCTCGTCGAGGAAGTTGCCCGGCGACAGTACCAGCATCACCTTTGTGAAGAAGGTCACAAAGAGGATGAGCGGCACCGCCGCGAGCCCGCGCCTGATGAGAAAGGTGCGCATAGGACTTCAGGGGTCAGGAGTCAGAAGTCAGGAGTCAGAAGACAGAATGGAAAAGGAAGTCGGCGGCAGTGAGTCCACTTGCTGCGCCTTCTAAATTCATTCTGACTCCTGACTTCTGACTCCTGACTTCATCGCTTAATGTAAATCTCTTCCGCGTTCCAGCTAACGCGCGGCGACATGGTCGAGGGCAGCAGGTTGCCGAACTTCTTCTTGAAAGCGACTGCCTCTTCCTGCACGACCAGGTTAATCTCCGGCAATTGCTCGGACCAGATGCGTTGCACCTCGGCGAATTTCTGCTTGCGTATGCCGGCGTCCGGCTCGCCGTCTATCTCATGCACAAGCTGATCGATGCGCGCCTCCCATTCGGTTGACGGCTTGGGCTGGCTCGGGAAGCAGGCGTGGTTGAGCGCCGACGACAAGGTGATGTTTTTCGTGTTGGTCGGGCCGGGGGGCACAGCCCCCTGCCAGCCGAGTTCCAGCGCGTCAAAGTTAAACGTTGACTGCATGGCCGTGACGACGGCGTTGAGCGTCACCGATTCGGGGTTGAGCTTGATGCCGATATCCTGGAGATTCTTGGCTATAAACGCCGCCGTGCGCACGCGCTGCGAATTGCTGGAGTTGGTGATGACGCTGAATTCGAGCCGGTGCCCTTCACCGTCTTCGAGGACGCCGTCGCCGTCATTGTCCTTCAAGCCGATGTCGGCCAGCATCCTGCGGGCGCGCTCCGGGTCGTAGGGGTACTTCATCACCTCGTCGCTGTACCAGATTTTGTCCGCCGGCGTGATAAACGAATAGAGCGGCACGGCGCGGCCCGCGTAGACCGTCTTGGCCAGGCCCTCGCGGTCAATGGCGTAAGAGACCGCCTGGCGGAAGCGCGTGTCGCGGAAGAGACGCTGCTTCCACGGCGCGAGGTAAGGTTTATGGGTCTGTGGGTTGTCGAGATTATTTTGATTGAAGACGATCCACTGGGTGTCGAGGACGACGCCGATGTCCTGCACGCCGATGTCGGCGCTTTCGAACTTCTTGACCTGGGCGTAATCTTCGGCGCGCACGCGCGCCAGCATATCGATCTCGGTGGCCTCGAACTTCGCCTGCACCGTGGTGAAGTCTTTGGCGATGAGGAAGACCAGGCGGTCCAGGTAGGGCAGTCGCTGGCCCTTCTTATCAACCTTCCAGAAGTACGGGTTGCGTTCGAGCACGACGCGCTGTCCCGGCGTGTACTCTTTCAAGCGGAACGGCCCCAGCGAGACGATGTCGTCGAGGTTGTCGGTAAGTTTCATCACTTCATTGAAGCGGCCCGCGCGCCAGGCCGACTCCCACTTGTGCTTCGGGATGGGGAAGAAGTTGACGATCTGGTCAAGGAACATCGCGTTCGGTGCGTGCAATGTAAACCGCACCGTCACGTCGTCGAGCTTATCGAGCTGCGGGTAGAGCGGATGGCCGCCATCAGCGCCTTCCTTGAAGACGTCGGCGATTGCGCTTTGCACGTTCGGGTCGCGGATGACGTCCCAGGTGAACATCACGTCGTCGGCATTGAACGGCTCGCCGTCCGACCAGCGGACGCCGCGCCGCAGGTGGAAAGTCCATTGCTTGAGGTCGGGCGAGTTTTCCCAGCCGGTGCAGAGCCCGGAGTCGAAATCGGGCGGATCGCCGCCGTTGCGGAAATCGATCAGCCAGCGGAAGACATGATAATAGAGCAGGTAAGCACTGTTCTCGTCGGTGATGTTAATGATGTTGAAAGTCGCCGGGTCGTTCTTGAGATCAAGCACCAGTTGGCCGCCGTAAACACCCGGCTCGCCCTGAAAGACATAGGCGTCCTGCGGCAGGTCGCCGGCAAACGGCGGGTTTGGTGTGCCGCTCGGTCCGCCAACCCCACCGGGTTTACAGGCCACAAGGGCCATCAACGCAGAGAGCGCCGCACAGATAAAAGCCTTTCTCATTCATCCCCTCCCGATTGGGCCTGCCTGCCTACTGCCCCAAAAGTATATTAGCCGACCCCCTCTGTCAATTTAAGACTTATTATCGGCGCGCCGCGGATGCTCGGCGGCGGGCGGCGGGCCATGTTAACATTCAACCTGTAGACCTCTGTAGACGCGTGACGAAACGGGTGGCTATAACCGCCATTGTGCGTCGTCAGCTCCGAACTCGCCTGAGCAACGCAGACCGTGCGCAGACCATCGCACTTCAAGAGACAAGCAGCGCCGCAGGCGACGACCGGCGGCAAATCAGGAGGAGGGCTATGAAAAGATTCATCGCGTCATTCGTTTCATCGCTGTTGATCGCGGCGCTCGGCACACCCGTTACCGCGCAGCAGACCGTGCAGTCGCGCGCGGTGCGGCCGGCAGCGATTACCGGTGACCTGCTCGACCTGGCCAACGCCAACGACGAGCGCGTGGACACGCGGGCGACTTCGGGTCGCAAGGATTATGTCGGCCTGAGCTTCACGGTTGACGTCGGCAGTGAACAGAACATCATCGGCATCGCACAGGATCACGGGCGCTGGCCGACGCACGCGCCGGGCGCTTACAAAGTCGAAGTCGGCACCAGCGCGCAAGGCCCGTGGATGCTGGCATGGCAAGGCGAGGGGCAGCGCGGCGAGAGCAAGGCCAAGTTCGAGGCCATTCGCGGGCGCTTCATTCGCGTCACCGCCACGGCGGTAAACACCGTGTACAACCAGGAGTGGTCAATCGCCGAGCTGACGGCCGGCATCGATCCAGGCCAGAAGGCGCGCACGATTCCGAGCCCGCAGCCGCCGACTTCGCAGCCCGCGCCGAAGACTGCGCCGAAGCCCGACAACAAAGAAACGCCGGGCAAGCCCGATACGGAAGACGACAAGCTAACGGCGCGCGCCATTCGCAGCATCACCGCGCAAGGCATCACGAACATCAACGCCGTGGTTGACGACAACAACACGACGCGAGCGACGACGACGACAGGGAATTACGCGGGCGCGTGGGTGCAGGTTGACCTCGGCGGCACATACACGGTGTCGCGCGTCGTCCAGGTTCACGAGCCGGAACCACGGGATTTTCCGGGCCGCTATCGCGTCGAAGTGAGCGCCGACGGCAACCGCTGGCAGACGGTCTTTGAAGGCGCGGGCGAACGCGACCGCTCGGTGGCGGCCTTCACGCCAGCGCGCGCCCGCTTCGTGCGCATCACGGCGACAGCCAATCACAACAACCGCGCCGCGTGGTCAATCTATAAGTTGAAGATCAGAGGCTGAGAGAAGGCAAAAGGCAAAAGTAAAAAGGCAAAAGTGTGGAGCCGGATCAATAGATAGGAAGAGGCACCGGCGAAAGTACCCGATCCTATCTATGCATTCCCCTGCCGACCTTTTGCCTTTTTACTTTTGCCTTTTGCCTTCACCTATGGTCGCGGCGGACGACGAGGACCGGGCAGGGCGATTTGCGAATGATGACTTCGGCGACACGACCGAGCACGGCACTGATGATGTTGCTCAAGACGCCTTCGCCGTGCCGGCCAATGACGATCATGTCGGCGTCAATCCGCTTGGCGTAAGCCAGGGTCTGCGCCGCCGCCTCGCCGCGCTTCGATAGGTGAGTGATGTCGAGGCCCGCGCAATCTACTGCCGCGAGCGTGCGGGCGAAGCGCTCTTCAGTCAATCGTTCGACAGCGGCGTGGATCGCTTCGTCGTTCTCGCACGATTCCAGCAAGCCCTCCTTGATGGCGACGCGCAGCGCGCTTTCATCCTGAACATGCAGTATGTGAAGTTTGGCTTTCAGCAGATGTGCCAGCTCGCAGGCTTTCTCAAATGCGACCTGCGCGTTGTCGCTGAAATCGGTGGAGACCAGAATCGTCTTGATGCTCATAACCGAACCTCCGGGCGTCCTACCAGTGTTCGCGCATCAGCCGCGGGAAGATCGAGAAGGCGGCAAAGACATTGCGGCGCTTGAAGGCCACGGCGATAGTCAGGCTGACCCAGGCAAAGTAGCTTGCCGTGATCAACAGCTTGCCCTGATGCGCCAGCGTTTCGACCTGCTCGACGTTCACAGACAGCCACGCGGCCAGGCGGACCGCCAGGCTGTTATGAGCGCTCATGCCGGGCATCACCACCGCCGGCGCTTCAAAGCCCGATAGCATGAACTGCACCAGCCAGAGCGTGAATAACAGCAGCGCCTCCCACCACGAGAAGCGCATGTTGGCCAGCAGCACCGCGCCGAGCAGCGACTGGCCGATGGTCAGCAGAATCTCAAGCCGCTGATGCTCGTCGAAGGTGATGACGCCCACCTGCCCGAGCGCCAGCGCGTAGGCGATGGGCAGCATCGCCACCAGCATCGTCCACTGGTTGATGTTCGAGCTGACCATGTTCATCAAGGCGAGCGGCGCTTGCGTGACCCGCCGCGCCCAGTTGAAGGCCGAAACCTTTTCGGGGAACTCAGACAGAAACGGCGCGACCCATTGCACGAAGACGAAGGTCGATAGCCCTAAGCCGACGGCAATCGCTTTCAGGCTGTCGAGGAACGGATGCGCCGTGAAGTACAAGATCAGGCCGCCGCCGGTGAACAGGCCGACGATGATGGCGTTGCGCAAGGCGCGCCGCTGCCGCAGGATGAAGCGCGGAATGCGATCCAGCTCATCCATCTTCTCTTCTTCCTGCGGCGGAATCTTGTTGAGGAAGTAAAGGTAGACGCCGTAGATCAGCGACAGCAGCGCCGTGTCGAGCATGGTCAGCGTGCCCTTCCACCAGACGATGACGAAGTAGGCGATGCAGATGAACAGGAAGACGACTTCGACGGCATGCTCACGTTCCAGTTTGATCTCGCGCAGGCGGCGGCGCGATTGCCGGCGATGGAATATAGCGGCGGTCACATAGATCATCGGCCAGCCCAGCCCGACCAGCAAGCGCAGGCTGCCGGTGAAGTTGGCCGTCATCAGCGACGTGGCGTGCTGAATCTCGAAGGCGTTGGTGCTGTTGCGCATGGTCTCGCCGGCCTGCCAGGCGATGACCGCTTCGACAGCGAACTCGGGCAGGGTTTGCAGCCATGCGAGGATGGCCAGCGCCAGGCCCTGCGAGACCAGGAACTGCGCCGCCTCGGCGGCCCAGGCGATCAACATTGCCGAGCCGAGCACGGAAGGGAAGGTCCATAGCGCCGAGGCCGCGCCGGCGCTGGCTGTCGTCGTCGGTGCGGCCCAGGCCATCACCGTTTTTATGGGGCTGCTCAAGGCTTTGAGGAATGTGAGTTTTAGCAAGCGGGATGATTCCTTCTGCTGGATTGTCAAATTCTAATTGCGCCACGCCGCCTATCAGAATAATCAATAGCACATCAGCGCGCCGCTTGTCACAGCGGCGCGCTGATCGGTCGAGCCGGCGGCTTGCATGTCGCGGCCCGTGCGGCAATAATATCGCGCCCGCGGGTGCGCCACACTTCGACAACCAGGTGGCGCCGAGGGGAAGGGAATATCATGGCGAAGAGGCTCTTACTGATTCTGCTTTCATTGGCGATGGCGGCGGGGCTTGCGCCGCTCGTCAGTTGGCAAGCGCAGGCCGCAGGCTCGGCCAACCCGCTGGTCGCGCGCGCCGTGTCGGCTGCCGTTGCAGTGCAAGGCACCGCGACCGTCATCATCCCTGAGCCCTTCACGGTTGCGCCGAATCAGCCGGTGCCCGAGCCGCGCTCGACCGTCGGCATCATCAACGCGCTGTGCGAAGTGACGCTCAACTTTGTCGGTTGCACTATTATTCCGGGCTCGATCAACATCGTCTGCGACACCAACGCCGACGGCGTGCCCGAGCTGATGATTCCGCTCAAAGACGTCACCATCGTCAACTCGCTGCTGGTGCGAGCGACCTTGCCGGCGCTCGGGCCTGCCCTGCCCGGCACCCCCTTCCCGCTCGCCTGTTGCGGCGGCAAGGCGAATGTTGTTTTCAGCCAGACCATCACCGCGGGCGATGACAACATCTTCGGCACCTACACGATCACGCAGACCGTGGCCATAGATTTAGGGCTGCGCGCGCCGGTGGTGATTTCGACCTCGCCTTCGAGCCTCGATTGTGCCGTGCCGCAGAACTTGATCGTTCCGGGCTCGTGCTTCCTGCTCAGTGACGGCAAGCCGAACGTCACCGCGGTCTTTGCCGTCGAGCGCGGCAACCCGGCCAACGTGGTGCAGTCGAAAGCTTTTGTAATCGTCAACACAAGCGTCATTGATGCGCTGTTTGACTTTGGCGCGGCCAATGCCGGCAAGACCTTTTTGATTTACGCGACTGGGCCGAACGGCACCAGTCGCAACCTGACGGCGCTGCCGCAGGGGACGCCGACGCCATGCCCGCTCGGCAACGAGCAAGGCGTACAGGTGACGGTGACCTGCAAAACGGCGAGCGGCGGCGGCGACCCCGGCAGCATCCCGCTAGCTGACCGCTGCGAATTGCAGCGCGATACGGCGGGCGCGTTTTCGCTGCTCATCACCGGCGGCAAGTACCCGGCAAATTCGACCATGACGATTGGCGGCATCGCGCCGAAGAAAGTGAAGATGCAAGGGCTGGACGCCGTGGCGGGAACGTATCAGAGTATTATCGCCAAGAAAAAATTCTGCAACGGCTTGCCGGGCAATGTGGTGATTACGGACTCGGCGGGCAAGCCGGTGACGGCCTTCTTCTGCAATCAATCGTGCGCTCCCTGAGCCTCGTCGAGCGGACTGCAAATCTCGCCGGCGCGGCGGCGCGCCGCGCCGGGCGGTTGCGTTGACACCCCAAGAATGGCTGCGATACACTGATTATACGGCTTAATTGATTTCGTTAATTCATTCACGCTGGAATGTTTTCATGATCGTTCTGCCAACTGACGCTTGCACCACTGGCATCTCAGTTTGGCGAAGACCTGGCTTGTGAGCCGGCAGATTTTACGGAGGGATTCCCGATGTTTACCATGTTGAAAAGAACGGCGCTGCTTGCGGCGTTGACTATGCTGCTGGCGCTGGCAGCGAGTGCCCAGACGGCGCAGATTGAAGGCACCATCAAGCTGAAAGCGGCGGACGGCTCGGCGAAGCCGCTTCCCGGCGCGCAGGTTGATATTTACCGCACGGACATTAAAGGCTCTTACCCGGTCAAGGCCGACAAGAATGGCCGTTACATCCGCCTCGGCATTCCGGTTCAGGGAACTTACATCTTTGTCGTTTCCGGCCCCGGCGCGGCGCCGACCTGGCAGACGGGCATCAAGGTCAGCCAGGTGCCGGTGCTCGATTTCACGCTCGACCCCGGCGACGGCACCGTGCCGACCTACGAGCAGGTGCTGGCGGCGATGAAAGGCAGCGGCGTCAGCCCCACGTCAGCCGCCCCGCAGCCTTCGGCTGCCGACCGCGCCAAGGCGGAAGCCGCTAACAAAGAGCGCGCTGAGAAGAACAAAGAAACGCAAGCATTACAGGCCAATCTCGACGAGGCAATCAAGCATTTCAAGGCGGGCGCCGAGTTGAAGACGGCGAACAACTACGAAGGCGCGATTGCCGAATTCGAGCAGGCGGCGGCGGTTGATCCCGGCAAGCACAAAGCTTTCGTCGAGGTGGCGCACAAGTCGAACGCCCAGCTCGCCGAAACCCATTACCAGTTGGGCGCCGACCTCTTCAACAAGAAGCAGAAGGACGTCGCCAAGACGCACTTCCAGAAAGGCTATGAGTCGGCCAAGCGGGCCATCGCCTTCGGCGCGCAGGTGCCGGCGACCGACGACGCCAACATCAACAACGAGCTGCTAATTTACTACGGCATCCTGGCCAAGAATGCCGCGCTGCTGGTGGAAATGTATAGCGACACCACGGTCATTGATGACACGGTGAAGGCCATCGATCAGGCGGAGACGCTCGACACGCCGGCCAACAAAGGCAAGTGGGACGTGATGAAGGCCAAGATGTACTTTAACTCCGGGCGCACGGACGAGGCCACAGCCGCCTACAAAGCCATCCTTGCTACCGACCCCAATAATGTCGATGCGCTGTTCGGGCTCGGCCTGACGCTGGTAGCTACGGGCGAAAAAGCCAAAGTGCAGGAGGGCGCTAACTATCTGGCAGACTTTGTCGCCAAAGCGCCGCCCACCGACAAGCACGTCGCCGAAGTGAAAGCGGTGCTTGATGATTTGAAGAAGCAACAGCAGGTCGAGCCGGAGAAGCCGGCCCGGCGGCGCCGGCCCTGAACCGGTTCGTTGAAGAAAGTCAAAAGCCACGGCGGCCTTGCTGTCGTGGCTTTTTTACTGCCTGACTGGCAAGTTGTCTGTTGGTTCTGCTACGCTTAACCACGCCGCCCCCTTTAAGTGGAAATCGGTTCATTATCAAATCAGAGGGAAATGCGTTGAAGTGTCGTGCCGCCACACGCCTGGCGATCCTGTCATTGATCATCATCCTATCGGCTTTCTTGCTCGTGAGCGCCAGCCTGCCGCCGCGCGTTTCAGCCGCCTTGCGCGACAACGGCAATCGTCAGGCGCGGCGCGCGCAGCTTGAAGCGCGGCTCGGGTCGGCGCGCGCCGACGAGTTCCATGCGGCGCTCGCGGAGCTTGCCGAGATGGACGAGCCGGGCGCTTACGCGACGTGGCGCACCGCTTTGCAGCATCCGGACGCGCGGTTGCAGAAAGCGGCATGGCGCGCCTTTCAAGGAGTGCAATCGAAGCTGGCGCGCAACGAATTCGTCCCGCAGGTCGTCCGCGTCCGCGCCACTCCTGATACCATCGCCCAGGTCGCCGGTCTGTACGGCCTTGAGTTTCATATCTGGTCCGCAGCCCCTTCAGAGACCGTCATCGCCGCGCCACCTTACCTGGTCGAGCGCCTGGCGCGTCAGGGCCTGAGCGCCGAAGTACTCTTCGATTCGGTCGCCGATTGGCAGCAAGCCCGCAAGCAGGGCGACCCGGCGGCGCGCGCCGTGACGCCGGCTTATCAAAGCGATGAGGCCGAGCGCGCCACACAGGTGCGCGTTGCGGTGATCGATCTCAGCAAGTCAGCCGCGCCGGCAACCGGCAACGCGGCCTGGCTCGGCGACCGCGAAAATCTGTTGATGCGGCGCGGCGCGCTCATCGCTTATCTTGACGTTTTCTCGACCGACGGCTCGCGGCAAGCGATTGACGCGCACGTCGAAGCGCAGTACACGGGGCGCGGCTTTCAGCTTGCGGGCTTCTACACGACCGAAGAATTTTCGATGCTCGCGCCGCGGCTTTTCGGCGAAGCCTTCAGCTTCGGGCCGCGCAACCCGAACGACAAAACGGCTAACATGCGCACACAGGCCGCCGGCGACCATTATCACACCTACGAGCAGACGCAGAACGAATTCAAGGCGCTGGCGGCGGCGCACCCTGATCTGGCGGCTTACGTCCGCATTGGCCAGAGCTACGAAGGGCGCGAGATTTTCGCGCTCAAGATCACCCGCGATGCCGCCGCCGACAATACGAGTAAGCCCGATGTGCTGATTACCGGCTGTCACCACGCCCGCGAGTGGATATCGGTCGAATCGCCCGTCTACTTCGCCAATCAGCTCATCAATCAATATGCGAGCGACAGCGGCGTGCGTCAGGCCGTAGATCATCTGCAAATCTGGATCGTTCCTATCGTCAACCCTGATGGCCTGGTCTACAGCCAGAGCGGCTCTGCGACGATCAGCGACGGCACGCGAATGTGGCGCAAGAACCGCCGCCCGATCACGCTCAGCCCGTGCGCCTCGACGGTCGGCGTTGACTTGAATCGTAACTATGATTACCAGTGGCGACTGCGCGGCGACACGCCGTGCGGGGACTACTGCTCGGCGGACAAGAGCTGCCTGCAAGACGACGTCGGCGCCAGCGATGACCCGGCGAACGTCGAAATCTATCGCGGCCCGCAGGCGACCAGCGAGCCTGAGATCAAAGCCATGCAGGCGCTCATCCGTGATCCCAATCGCCACTTTCGCGCCGAGCTTGATTATCACAACTTCGCGCAGTTGATTCTTTATCCGTGGGGCTATCAGCACGATGCCGCGCCCGATGGCGCGTTGCAGGCACAACTGGCGCAGCAGGTGAGCGCCGAGATTAAGAAGACGAGCGGCAGGCTCTATCAGCCGGAGGCTTCGGTTGACCTCTATCAGGTGACCGGCTCGTCTACCGATTTCGCCTACGGTGCCAGCCGCGTCGCCGTGCCGTTGACCATCGAGATGCGCCCGACCTGCTGCGACTTTGCGGTGCCCGAAGAGCAGATCGGCGAAACCAACGCCGAGAACTGGGCTGGCCTCCGTCCCATCCTGAATTGGGCCGCCGGGCCGCCAATTCTCGAATCGATCAAAGCCTATAGCATCGGCTCCGACGGCGGCTTCTCGAAGCTCGTCTATGCGGCGCACTGGGTGCAGCCCGCCGACGGCACAGCGGGCGCGCGGCAGCTGGTCACCGACACGCGCTTTCCCGGCATCGCGCCGGGGCCTTTGCAGGTTCGATTACAATTCTCGAAGGGCATGCGCACAGCCCTGCCGCCGCGCTCCACTCTGGGCCGTGATGGGAAGCGCGACGAGTTGACGCTAATCGCCACGACGCCGGGCGAAGGCTGGCAGAAGACCGCTTACGACAACGACACCTGGACCGGCGAGACGGTCATCACGCAGGACGAAAACTTGACGAGCCCCTGGCGGCTCTATGTTGACGCTACGGACATGGCGGGCTTCAATCTCGACGCCGAGCCGGCGACGGTCGCCGCTTATGCGACCGGCACGGGGGCGTGGGCGGCTTATGAAGAGGCCGGTGGCGCAGGCACAGAGGGCGGCACGGACGCGATTCACCAGATGGCGCCGACGCTGGCCGGTGACATTCCCAATCTGGTCATCGCCTCGCCGGGCGGCGGCGAGCGGCTGGTCGCGGGCGAGCCATTCGCGGTCACCTGGACGCTGCCCCGTCAGGCTGGCTTTCAGCCTGTGAAGCAGCAACTCTACTTCTCGACCGATGGCGGCATAAGCTTTACGCAGCTTGTGGAAGACATTGCGGGCAACCTCGAAAAGTACAGTCTGACGATACCCAAGGTGGCGACAACGACGGCGCGGTTGCGCCTGGTGGCGATTGAAGGCAGCTTTGGCAATGCGATTTATGGCGACAGCCGCGCCGACTTCACCATCGGCGCGAACGTCGGCGCCAACGTCGCGATCAGCCTGGTCGCTTCGGAAAAACAGGACATCGATTGGATGGATAATAGCGCGGGGCAAGCGACCAGCGGCGCGTTGCGCCTGGTGATGAACCTGCGAATTACCAATCGCGGCAGCGTCGCCATCGCCAGCCCATTCCTGCGCATCGCTGATCTAAACCGCAGCCATGTGCTGCTGACGCGCGACCCGCAAACACCGCCCGGAGAAGGCGCGCGGCAGGTCGTAGACGTGGGCGAAGATAAGCAGCTTGCGCCCGGCGAATCGGCGGACGTGCGCTTGATCCTCGGGCTGGTGTCGAAAAAGAAGTTCGCCATGTCGGTTGAGCTTTATGGCGTTGGCGTTGGCAGCGCGGTCGGGCCGGCGGCGGCAACGTCAGTCTGGATAGGCAAGCCGCGCAATCAATGAGCCACCAAAAAAGTCAGGAGAAAATGACTGCCACCGCCGCAGGCGGGGCCGGCATCTTCTCCTGACTTTTTTTCATGCGCGGGCTAAAGCCCGGTTATTAGATTAACGATTACCGGACGATGAACCCGATCCGCCTTGCTGGCCACCCTGCTGATTGCCTTGCTGACCACCCTGGCTTCCTTGCTGGCCACCCTGCTGACCACTCTGGCCGCCCTTTTGGCCGCCTTGTTGGCCACCCTGTTGACCACCCTGTTGACCACCCTGTTGACCGCCTTGCTGGCCACCTTGTTGACCACCTTGTTGACCGCCTTGCTGGCCGCCTTGTTGACCACCCTGTTGATTCCCTTGCTGACCGCCCTGCTGACCGCCTTGCTGTGATCCGAGATTATCTTTGTTCGCTGACATGGATGTCCTCCCTGGTTAGTTGATGTACTGGTTACGGGCACGCGGCCCGCTTAACTATTGACGCGAGTTATTATTGAGCAATACACATACCGTTATCATGCAGGCGGCGCTGCAAAGCCGGTGGCTTGCTAGGATGTCTTAAAACTCTTAGGAAATGAAGTTAGAGACCGCGTACAGCGGCTCAAGCTGGCATCGGGCTTGCTGCCTAATCAGGTGAGACAGGAATGCCGAAAGTTGAGACGCAGTAAGCATTCCAAATCAATTCATAGGATGAACGAACATCAGACAGGAGGGTAAGTATGCCGAAGGGAGATAAGGGAGCTTACACAGACAAGCAGAAGCGCCAGGCCGAGCATATCGAAGAGGGCTACGAGGATCGCGGCGTTTCTGAGAAAGAAGCCGAGCGCCGCGCCTGGGCAACCGTCAACAAGGAATCGGGCGGCGGCAAGAAATCAGGCAGCGGTCGCGGCAAATCCAGCTAGGAAGCAGGAAACAGGAAATAGGAAGCCAGCGATCTCTAAGCTCCGATAGGAGCATGATGTTTATAGTTATCGCGGCGCTCAAAGACTCAAGCCCCGCAGGGGCGCAATACTAACATTGCGCCCCTGCGGGGCTTCGTCCTGTTCGGTGTCGGTAACTATAAACATCGCGTCCCTACGGGACTGAGAACCGCCTCCTGCCCCTTCTTCACTGCCAGGCAATCGTTGCCAGTCCCGCCGCGCCGGCCAAATGCTCGAAGCGGATCGCGTCGGTATTCATGTCGAAACCGAACTCTGTAGCACGTAGCGGGCGCGGCTCGCTTTCGGTGGCATCGCTGACGGCGCGTTGCGCTTCATCAAGATCGATCTGTCCAAGCACCAGCATGGCCGATAGCGGCCCGGCGTTCGTCGCCAGACGGTCGCGGTAATAAAGCGCGAAGCGGTGCAATTCGTCGGCGGTCGCTTCGGGCTCGCACTGATAACTGCGCACCAGCAACGGCTCGCCATTGCGCATGACCAGCGATGTGAATCCCTGGCGGTTCGCGGACACCAGCAGCTTGTCGCCGGGCGCTTTATCCCATGCCAGCCATTGCGCCTCGCCGAGGTGGCGCGGCAACATCAACCCCGCCGTCCACCGGAGTTGCCCGAAAATCTCTTCGTACTGTGCGATGACTTCCTCGCGCGCCACGGTTAAGACATAACGCTCCTGCCCGGCCAGCGGGCTGATGCGTTGGCGCGAGATGCGCAACTCGGTTGCCGGGGCGGCGACCAGGCGCTCAATTTTCCATGCCAGCACTTCGTTGAGTTCGGCGCGGCTCCCCGGCTTCGATTCAAGCGGCACGACAAACGAGCGCGCCGTCGAGTCGGGCAAGGCGACCGACCATCGCTTCTTGCGCATCAGCCCGGCAGCTTCGGCAGTTTCTTTGATGATCTCTACCAGCTCTGCAATGTTCAGGATATTCAGCTCGTCAAACGACGGCTTCATCACGTCCGGCGGCAGTTGCGACACGGCACTGGCCGAGAGCGCGAATCCGTGACGGGCGCGGCGCAGATCAACTACTGTGAAGGAATCGTCAATGAAGCCGGCAGCCGTCGGCGGCGCTTGCGGCGAGAGAAAGTATCGCTGTAGTGATGACATCCTGAAAGAGGGGCTAGGGGCCAGGGACTAGAAGACAGTAGAGCATCAACGTATGCTTCCCTGACCACTAGTCCCTAGTCCCTGGCCCCTAGCCCCTAGCCCCTTTCATCAGTATTCGCTGTAGACTTTGCCGTCGCTGCCTTCGCCGGCGGCGTTGCTGTGGACGTTGATGATGCCCTGCTGGGCATCGCGCGAAACCGTTGATTCGCCGGTCTCGGTGGTCCAATCCTTTTCGCCCGTGATCGGGTCTATCGGCACTTCGCGCAGGTAGCCGGCGCTGACCAGGTCGTCGAGCGATTGCGGCAGTTGCTCGCGGTCGGCTTCGTACTGATCGATCAGCTTGCGCATGGTGTTCAGGTCGTCTTTGAGCAGCGTCTCTTTGGCCTTCAACTGCACTTTCTGATACGAGGTGATACCGATGGTCGCCAGAATGACGATGATCGTCATCACCATCACCATCTCAAGCAGCGTGAAGCCGCGCTGGCGCGAGGCAGGCGGCAGAAGCCGGCTATTGCCATTCGCCGCTTGCGACGTGCGCTCTGAATCGATTGTCCGTAACTCTCTACTCATTCCTTCGTCTCTCATACTGCTTCCTGCTTCCTGCCGCCTGATTACCAATCCTTGTACTTCGTGCCGTTGAGCGCCGTGCCGTCGCTCTTTGAAAACACATCGAAGACGTCATCGCCGCCCGATGATGACGAGGTCGGGTCGTCTTTATACGCCCGCACGCCCCAGTCGGTGTTGCCGGTTATCGGGTCTTCGGGCAGACGGCGCAGAAAGCGAACTTTGTTGCCGGTGGTGCCGACCTGGTTGGCCGGAATGAAGCCGTCCACGAGGAGTTTTAATTCCTTGGGGTAACCGCTCTGGGTCTTCCATTCGATGGGGATTGCCCCGCCCTGTGTGCGGTCGTTGAATTCCTTGTAACGGTCAATGGCCTGGCGCAACTGGCGCAGCGCCACCCGCAGGTCTTCTTCGCGCTGGCGCCTGACGCTGTTGCGCACCATCGGGATGGCCGCCGCCGTCAACACCGACAGGATGGTGATGACGATGATGATCTCAAGCAGCGTGAACCCCCGGCGATTTTGGATTTTGGAAAGTGGATTGCCGGCGCGGCGGGTCGCATGCGCTCTGCCAATCCAAAATCCAAAATTCAAAATCCAAAATCCCTTCCGTTGCATGGCCAGCCTCATCACGTCACCTTTAGCGGGCTTCGACCTGCGACGATTGCAGCTTGAGCGGCAACATCTGGCCGTTCGGCATGCGCAAGAAACACTGCCCTTCGTTGAGCGTCAGCGGCGAGGTGCCGGGGGCCTTGACCGTGAAGACGATCAGGCACAACTGACCGCGCGCCATCGCGCCGCCGCTGCCTTGCGGCTTCTCAAGCTGAATCTGCAACTGGCCGCCGTCGCTGTTGAATTGCAAGTCCGGCGGCGCGCCGCCACTGCGCAGCAAGCCGCTGTCTTGCACCCTCTTCGGGTCTAGCAGGTTGCTGTCGTAGGTCAACGAGATGTGCGCCGCGGAAATCTCGTTGCTGCCCATCAGATTGATCGCCACGTAGAGGTCCTGGCCGCGGGTGGCGACCGGGGTCGCGGCGCGCACGCTGACAATCACCGGCTGCACGGCCTTGTCGCCCTGCGCGTTGGGCGTGTCGTCGTCATCGTCGTCGTCGTCGTCCAGCTTGTTGCGCTGGCTCTGATTGGCAGCGGCGTTGTTGTGCGGCTGCACGGGTGCGCCCGGCACTGACACAGAGGTGCGCTGAATGTCTGCGCGGTTGGCCGGCGGCTGCGTCGGGATCGGCCCGACGACAACGCCCGTGGGCGTCGGCTGCGCGACGTTGGTCGCCGGCACGGCGGCAGCAGGCACGGCGGCTGCCGGCCTCGCTTCAGGTTGTCCGCCACCCATCGCCACCGCCGGCCCTTGCGTTTCGTCCTGGTCGGCGAGGTAGAGAATCTGCTCGATGCGCAACTGGTTGTAAGCGTTCTGCGCGTCGCCCGAATACTTGGCGTAATGATCCTCGTCGCGGATGTCGGCGCGGCGCAGGATGTGCGGCGTCACCGTGATGACCACGTCGCTCTGCCGGTCTTTGGTCTCCGGCGTCGAGAAGAAGCGACCGAGGATGGGGATCAAGCCGATCAGCGGCAGCCCCTTGACGCGTTTGCTCTGCTCGGTCTGGGTGACGCCGGCAACCAGCGTCGTCTGGCCGTCGCGGATGCGCGCCATCGAAGACATCGTGCGCTGATTGAAAGTCGGCGTCAGCGGGTTGATGCTGCTATCAACCGACGACGAATCGATCTTCATCTTCAACTGCACTTCGTCTTCAAAGACGTTCGGCTTCATATCGATGTTGAGGCCGACGTTCTCGTACTGAATCTGCGGATAGCCGCTGCCGCCGTAACCGAAGTTGTTAAAGTTGCCATTCGGGTTGTTCGGGTTGTTGACCTGCCCGTTCGTGCCGGTTGTGACCACGGTGCTGTAGGTCGGCACGAAGGCCGTCTGAATCGGCACGCGCTGGCCGATCTTGATCGATTGGTCCTGATCGTCGAGCACGTGGACTTGCGTCGAGGCGAGCAGCTTCGCCTTGCCCTTGTCCTGGAAGAAGCTGATCAGGCTGGGTGGCACGCCGGCGGTGAACCCCCAGGGTCCGTTGTTGATGAAGGTGTGCGCGAAGCCTTGAGCCAGGCCACCCGACCCGAAGCCGGCGATTGCTTCGAACGTGCCGGCGTTCTTGTTGGCGTCCGAGGTGTTGAACTGGTTGCCGATTGACAGCAGATCATTGCGCGACACTTCATAGATGTTGATGTCGATCAGCACCTCGGCCTTCGCCTTGTCCATCGAATTGATCATGGACTCGATCAGCTCAAGGTTGGCCGGCGTGTCGCGGACGATGAGCGCATTGAGCTGCTTGATGGGGGTCACCGACTTGGTCGCGAGCGACCCCTGGATGGCGGACTTGACGTCGGCGATGTCGGCGTTCTTGATGTAGAAGGTGCGCACCGAATAAGGCTCATATTTCATGCGCGAGGTCGGGTTATCGCTGGCGACGACGATGGTGCGCGTGTCGAGCTGCGCGTACATCAGGTTGTTGGTCTTGAGGATCATCTCCAGCGCGTGCGGATAGGTGACGTCGCGCATCTCGACGTTGATCTTCTGGGCGCGCATCATGTTCTGCACTTGCTGGTCGAAGATGACGTTGAGCTTCATGGTCTGCGCCAACTGCTCGACCGCCGATAGCAGCGGCGTGTCGCGGTAGATGACGTCGGTTCGGCTGAAGCGCTTGCCCGGCACCGCCGGCAATTGCACAGGGATGTTGCGGCTCTTGAAGTTCATGCCGTTGGCGATGGGAACCGTTACCGGCTTGCCTGAGCTGTCAACAGAGGTCGTCACGAAAGAAGCCTTCTTGTTGGGGTCGTCTTCCGGCTTGATCTTCGGCCCGGCCTCGTCGCTGCCCGATGGCAGGTCTTTGGTCGACATGCCTTGCTTTTCGAGCATGCGCCGCGCCTTGATCAGCGCCATCTCGTTGGTCGGGTCGAAAGAGTAAGCCTGGCGGAATGCCTGATAGGCGGCGTTGTAGTCTTTCTGCTCGGCGAGCTTGTTGCCGCGCTCGACCAGCATGGCCCCGGCGTTGACCAGACACTTCTGAAGGTGCAGGCGGTATTCGATGTTCGAGGGCTTTTCAGCCACCGCCAGCGCGAACTGTTCGGCGGCCTTGTCCCATTGCTGATTGTTCTCGTATTGCATGCCTTGCTTGTAGTGCTTCTTGTCGTCACTTGCCAGCGCGACCAGCGGCACACTCAGCAGCAGCACCAATCCGAGCGCTATCGCCTGTTGAATCTTCAGCGTCCTCTTTACCATGACCAGTACCTCAAAAATGAATTTCGCACACGGGAACAACGGACCTGGTTAATACTTACCGGCAGCCGCCTCTCCCGATGGTTCGTGCCGGGCGGCCACGCGTTCGGACTTCTCAGCGAGTCTGTTCGATTAAACCACTCTACCATGCCGAAAGTTCGAAATAAACCTTAAGCAGTTGCCCGTTGTCCGTCGCCGGTTGTCAGTAAACTCGCTTCCCAACTGACAACCGGCAACTGACAACGGATAGCTATTCAACAAACGTGACGCGATTGATCTCGTGCAGCGTCGTCACGCCCAGAAACACTTTCGCCAGCGCCGACTCGCGCAGGCTCGTCAAGCCTTCGGCGCGCGCCGCGCGGCGCACCTCGGAGCCGGGCCGCCGCTCCAAAATGATCTCGCGGATGTGGTCGGTCACATCCAGCAACTCGTGGATCGCCGTACGCCCGCGATAGCCCGTGAAGTTGCAGACCTCGCAGCCGACCGCGTTATAAAAGACCTGATCGCCATACTTCTCCGGGTTCAGGCCCGATTCCGACAGCTCTTGCTCGACTGGCCGATAAGCCCGCTTGCAGTGCACACAGAGCATGCGCACCAGCCGTTGCGCCAGCACGCAGTTGAGCGACGACACGAAGTTGTAAGGCTCGACGCCCATGTTCAGGAAGCGCCCGATCACGTCAATGACGTTGTTGGCGTGGACCGTGGTGAAGACCAGGTGGCCGGTCAGCGCCGACTGAATGGCGATCTGCGCCGTCTCGGAGTCGCGGATTTCGCCGACCATGATCTTGTCGGGGTCGTGACGCAGGATGCTGCGCAGGCCGCGCGCAAAGGTCAGCCCCTTCTTCTCGTTGACCGGAATCTGCGTGACGCCCACCAGTTGATATTCGACCGGGTCTTCGATGGTGATGATTTTGTCTTCTTCGTTCTTGATCTCGTTCAGCCCGGCGTAGAGCGTCGTCGTCTTGCCCGACCCCGTCGGCCCCGTCACCAGCACCATGCCGTAAGGCTCGGCGATGAACTTGCGAAACTTCTTCAAGTCCTGCGGCGCGAAGCCGACGACATCAAGGTTGAGGTCGCGGAACTCTTCGTTGATCTGCTCTTTGTCGAGAATACGGATGACGCAGTTCTCGCCATGCACCGCCGGCATGATCGATACGCGGAAGTCAATCTTGCGCCCGCGCAGCATGATGCGGAAACGTCCGTCCTGCGGCACGCGGCGCTCGGCGATGTCGAGCTCCGACATCACCTTGATGCGCTGAATGATCGTCTGGTGGTGCGAAATATCAATGGGGTCGGCGGCGCGGTAGAGCGCGCCGTCGATGCGGTACTTGACCAGCACGTCGGCGTCGCGCGTTTCGATGTGAATATCGGAAGCGCGCCGCTCAAGCGCGTTCAGCACGACCGTGTAGACCAGCTTGATGATGGGCGACATCTCTTCGTCGCCGGTCAGCCGATCCATGTCGAGAACTTCTTCGCCCTGGTCGGTCTCGCGCACCAGCGCCAGGCGCTCCGAGCGGAAGCCGGCGGTGGCGTCTTGCAGCATGCGCGACGCCGTGTCGCCGCGCTTGAGCGCCTCTTCGACGGCAGCAGCGGTCGCCACGCCGGCCTTCAGGCGGCAGTGCAGTTGCGCTTCGATCTCATCGATGACCGCGAGGTTGGTCGGGTCGGCCATCGCGACGTAGAGCAGGTCGCCTTCGCGCTGCATAGGCACGAAGCTGTGGCGCACCATCAGCTCGACGGGCAGCTCATGGATCAGGTGATAAGCCGGCTCTTCGCTCTTGAGGTCTATGAAACGCAGGCGATAGCGCCGCGCCCGCTCGCGCGCCGCGATCTCTTCCTGAGTCATCTCGGCGGGTGGGCGCCCGCCGTTGCCACTGGTTGCGCTCGCGCTGGTGTCGATCTGTTCAGCCATTCTTACTCCAGTTGCCGGTTGCCGGTTGTCAGTTGTCGGTTGGATGCCGGTGGGATGATCTCCTGTCCCACACTGGCAACTATCCGCGTCCGCCGCTCAGGTTGCCGATCATATTGAACAGCGGCAGGTACATCGCCAGCAGAATCGTCATCACCAGGCTGCCCATGAAGATGAGGATGATCGGCTCGATAAAGGTCGTGATGGTGTTTAATCGGACTTCGACTTCGCCGTCATAAAAGTTGGCGACTTCGTCAAGCATCTCGCGCAGCGCGCCGCTGCGCTCGCCGACGCCGATCATGTCGAGGGCCAGCTCGCTGACCCAGCCCGAGGCTTCGAGGCTCTCGGTAAACGGCCGGCCTTCGCGAATGCCGGTCAGCACCCCGGCGCTCGATAGCCTGAGCGCGCGGTTGGTGATCGATTCGCTGGCAATCTCTACAGACTCCGGCAGCGTGATGCCGCCGGCGAGCAGCGTCGCCAGGCTGCGCGTGAACTGCGCGATGGTCAGCATCCTGACGGTCTCGCCGGCAACCGGCAGCCTCAATGTCCACTGGTCAATCCACAAGCGCCCGGTCGGCGTGCGCCGCCAGAAGAGCAGAAAGATCGCCGTGCCGATGACCGTCGGAATCAGCCAGGTCAGATTGCCGCTGATAAAGTCGGCGACCGCCACCACCGTCGTCGTCACCACCGGCAGGTTGCCTTCCTGTCCGGCGTAAAGCTTCATGAACTGCGGGATGACGTACGTCGACAGCACCATCACCAGCAGGATCGAGGCGCTGAAGAGCACCGCCGGATAGGTGAGCGACTTTTTGATCTTGCGCCGCGCTTCGGTGATCGTCTTCTGATAGCTGACGTAGCGCAGCAGCACTTCGTCGAGCGAGCCGGAGCGCTCGCCGGCAAGGATCGAAGCGACGTAGATGCGCGGGAAGGTGTCGCCCTGCGCCGCGAAGGCTTGCGACAGCGCCTGGCCGCTGCGTACTTTCTCTTCGATGTCTTCCAGCACCAGCCGCAAACGCTCATTGGGCACGCGCTTGCGCAGGATGCCGATGGCTTGCAAGATCGGCAGGCCGGCGCGCAGCAGCGCCGAGAGCTGCTGGTTGAAGAGCAAGAAGTCTTCCGTCTTGATCTTGTGGCCGCGCGATTCGCCGCCAATCGCCCGGCGCAATCCCGCCGAGCCGCCCGTGGCAACCGAAAAGACGCGGAAGCCTTCGCGCTCAAGCTTCGTGCGCAGCTCGCGCTCGGCAGTCGCTTCGATGGTGCGAGTAATGATCTCGCCTGTGGGCGTGCCTAAACGGCAAACGTATTCAGCCATAGGGATTGAACCCGAATTGATCGCCGGCTGATTGTGGCCGGTTCGTCGTTCTGGGGCAATGTAAAACCAAGTAAAATAATATCACAGGCGTTGCGGCGCAACCACAGAATAAACTTGCGCTTTTCTTGCACTTTGTTTGGACAGTGAACTTACACGCGCACGGGCCGCTAAGGTTTCAAAGAATGTCTGTGGTTAACCAGCGCTCGCCGACAAACGGCAGGCGAATGACGACGATCAGCCGGCGTTGCACGCTGAGCCGCAGGATGCGCAAGGATGGGCCGCGCCGCGGCGTGATTTGAGCGTTGCGAACCCTGTAGCGCGCATCGAAAGCAAATGCTTCAAGGCGGGCTTCGTCGGTCAACCGGCCCTCACCGTCAAGCCATGCGATGAAGGCTCGGCCATCAGCCATCGGGCTGGCGTCACATGGCAAGCGGTGTGCGCGCGCGTAGCTCGCAAAGCTCGCGGCAAACTCGTCGCCGAAGACACGCGCCAGTTGTGGCCAGGCGCGGGCGACGGCGCGGGCGCGTTTCGAGATCAACGCTTCGGCCGCCGCCGCGAGCCGCGAACCGTCAAAGTCCGCGGGCGCCGTCGTGCCTTCGACCAGCGCGCCCACGAGCTGCGCTTGCAGGCGTGCGAGTTGTTGTCGCGCCTCTTCAGACATGGCCATTCATGGTTTGCGGCAATAAGGCGGCGCGCGGCGATGAGCGCCGTTGTGCGCCGCGCTCGATGGCCGCTGCGATGGCGTCAAGCTCGGCGCGCAGCTCGGCCTCCACGGGAAAGTGGTCGTCGCGTTCGAGCAACACCACGGGCAAGTGAGCGCGGGCGCTGAGCTGTTCGAGCAGCGCGAGCGCCCCCCGCGGCGTCGGGTGCGCGTGCGTGTCGTGGTAGAGCCGATGGTGCGCGACGCCGCCGGCAATGTGAACATAAGCCAGCCGCCCGAGCGGCAGGCCATCAAGATAAGCCGCCGCATCCCAACCGTGATTGCGCGCGTTGGCATAGAGGTTGGCTACGTCGAGCAGCAGCCGCGCGTTGGTCCGTTCGAGCGCGGCGGTGATGAATGCCGCTTCACTCATTTCCGCGCCGGGCCACTCGAACAGCGTGGCGATGTTTTCTAAGGCGAGCGGCACGGGCAGCGCGGCTTGAGCTTCAAGGATGTTTTCGGCAAGCACGTCGAGCGCGGCACGGGTGCGCGGCAGCGGCAACAGGTGGCCGCTATCGCGTCCGGCGGCGCGCACAAAAGCGACGTGCTCGCTGACGAAGGGAGAGCCGAGCCTTTCGGCGAGCCGCGCCAGATGCGCGAGTCGTTTTAGGTCGAGCGGTTCAGCCGAGCCGAGCGACAGGCCGGTGCCGTGCGGGATGATCGTCGCGCCGCGCTCTTTAAGGTTCAGGAGCGGACGCGGGATGTCGTCGGGCGAGATGTTTTCGGCAACGACCTCGATGAAATCGATCTGCGGGTCGCGCTCGATCATCAACGCCAGCTCTGGCCGCCAGCCGATGCCGATTTTAGAAAGTTGCGTTTGAGGATTCATTGTACGCTGCGCTACAAAGCTGCGTTTGCCGGGTTCATCCGCCGCAGCCGCCGCAACCGCCGCCGCAGCCACCGCCGCAACTGCTACTGCCACAACTGCTGCCGCAGCCGCTGCTCGAAGAACTGCCGCCCGTGGAGACCGGCGGTCGCAAGGCGGCTTTCAAGTCCGACCACGAGTCATTGGTGAAGGCCAGCGCCTCGATACCGAATAAGCCGATGGCCAGCGCCACATCGCCGCTCGCCAACCGTTCGGGCCGCGTGCGCGCCGCCATCTGCAAGGCGGCGCTTTCACCGCGAAGCTGGGTCAGCGCCTGATCGCCCAGCCGCGTGCGCGCCGGTCGCGAGTTGATCACGACCAGCGTGATGATCCCTGTGACGATGCAGAGGAAAACCAAGAACCCGACGGGCCGGTTGCGCGAGACGCCGACGAAAACTTTGACGACGCCGAGCAACAGCACCGCCAGCATCAGCAACCCTGAAACCGTGCGCGCTGTGATCCAGTGCTGGTGGCCGGGAATCAAGCCCCATTGCTGCAACTGCGAGGCGAGGCGGTCTGTATGCGGCGTCAACAGTGACGACGAGCGAATGTCGTTGATCTGCCGCGCGCTGGTCGGCGAGATGGTGTGATGCACGGCCTGCTCAAACCAATGCGCGCCCGCCGGCAGCGGCCCGCTCGTCGAAACCGTGTGCGCCGAGCGTGACACTTTAAGCAACTGCCGCTGCGCCAGCATGGCGATGGCGGCGTCAATCGCCTGTCGCGCGCCGCCGCGCAGGTAGGCCGCTTCGTACGGATCGAGATTGATGTGGCGCTGGTCTGACCAGCGCGGGCTGACGAGCGCCCGCTTGAGCAGCCGCGCAAGGATGGCCGCGACAATCATCAAGACAACGTAGAGCTTCAGGAATTGCGGGCCGGGCATGTCGAGCGGGTTGATTTGAAGTAGCACCATCATGGCGTTCACTCCATCGCTGAAACAATCTCCGCGGCGCGAGCGATCACCGCAAGCGCGCGGTCGTAGAGCGCCGGCAGATCATCAGACGGATCGGCTTCGCGGCGCAACGCGGCGATGCGCGCCAGCGTCGCGCGGTCAAGATCAAACGCCTCGGCGGCAGCCTCTAAGACGGCTGCGGAAGTCGCTTCTGACGGCGCGTCTCGATTCGCCAGTTGTAACATCGCGGCGAAGTCGACCTTGAGCGACGCGGCCACCTCGGCAAGCGTCGTCGCCAGCGATTGCGTGTCGTCAAAGATAGAAAGATAACGCCGCCGCAAGCGCAGCTCGCTGTTGCGCAGGCCCTGTTCGATGCGCAAGCGGATCTGCTGGCGTGACACTTGAATGTCGGCAAAGGGATTGGCGCCCGCCAGCACCAGGTGATGCCGCGCGATGTCGAGCAGTTTTGTCGGAAAGGTTACAGAGAGCCGCGCGACTTCAGCAGGCCGAATGACGAACGGCTCGACGCGCCAGGCGCGCCACGCGGCGCGCAAGGTGGGGGCGATTGCCGCGAGCGCCGATGCCTGCGTGTCGTTAAGCAAGACGACGATGTTGATGTCGCTTTTGCCGGGGCGATAGCGGCCGCGCGCCAGCCCGCCATAAAGGATCAGGCCGGCGAGGTTCGTTCCCGCCGCCCGCGCCAGGTCGTCGCCGAGCCGTGCGATGGCGGCGCGAATCTCTGGCGGCGCTTCGAGTGCCGCGAGCGCCGCGGCGTTCTGCGTTTCGGCCATGCGAATTCTCCTCTTGCCATGTGGCGCAAGGCGGTTTGCTTGAGCCACATGGCTCATTCAGATGCGTTGTCAGGTTGAGCCAGCCGCACACGCAAGGCTCGATGATTGCCTTGCTGGCCGATCAACTCGGCATCAAACCGCGGATTGTTCGTAAACACCGATTGATTGCCCGCCGTGGTGATGACGATCAAGCTGGCCTCGCTTGCGAGCGCCGCGACGACTTCCCGAAGCTCGAACGAGTTCAAGCCTTCGCCGCGCTCAGGGCTGGTGACAGCGCGCCCCGCGCCATAAAAGACCGGCGCATAATTCTTGTTCTGATAAAACGTCATCTTCTCGCCGGGTCGCAACTCAGCGGCGACCGCGAGCGACAGCCGCTTCAGTCCTTCCGTCTCGTTCAAATGCGGCAGCAGTGAGATTGTAGCCCCGACTACTAAGCTCAGGAGGGTTACGGATGCGCCAATCACTACTGCGCGCCGCTTGCCAATGGCCATTGCCGTCGCTGTCAGCAGCGCCAGCATCAGCGGCGCGACGTAAAAGATTGCATGGGAGTCAAAGCCGAGCAGCGCCTCTCGTCGCAGATAGACCGGCAGGGCGATGCTTAAGGCGATGGCGCTTGCCGCCGTCAGCCACGCGGCGACCTGAAGCAAACGGTCGCGCGCGCCGCGCCAGAAGCGCTCGATCTCGACTCCGACGATGATGGCCAGCGCCGGGAACGCCGGCAGGATGTAGCTCGGCAGCTTCGATTGCGAGATCGAAAAAAAGATCAGCGGCGCGAGCAGCCATGCCCACGCCAGCGTCAGCAGCGCGTCTTGACGTTCGCCGCTGCGCGGCTTGATACGTCGCAGCCGCGTCATTGCCGGTAGCAGAAAAAATGTCCACGGCAGCAGCCCCGCAAGCGTCACCGCCGGAAAAAACCAGAAGGGCTGCGGGTGCTGATAGCGGTTCGTCAGGAAGCGCCGGAAGTGATGCTTGATGATGAAATCGTCTACAAAGGCATGGCCGTTGGTAATCGTCACCGGCACATACCACAGCGACACGACGGCGATGAAAATTACAAAGCCTGCGGCCCATGCGCGCCAGCCCAACGCTTGAGGCCGGCGCGTCAGGCCGTAGGCGATGATCGCGATGCCGGCAATCAGCAGGATGCCGATCAGCCCTTTCGCCAGCACCGACAATCCCGCGGCGGCGGCGGCGATCAGCCAGTAAAACAGCCGCTCGCGCCCCACGCTCATCGCGCAAAGATAGATGCTCAGCAGCGCCACGGCGACCGTCGCCGTAAACGTCATGTCCATGATGACGGCGCGCGAAAAGCCGATGAAGAAGACGTTCGTCGCCAGCGTCGCGGCGATGACCCATGCGAGCCGCGCGGATAGGGTTCGAGCAACGGCGTGATAAAGGAACGCCACGCAGGCGAGCGCCGCCAGCGCCGATGGCAATCGCGCCGCAAACTCATTGACGCCAAACAAGCGGAACGCGCCGGCAATGGCCCAGTAGAGCAACGCCGGCTTATCGAAAGCCGGCGCGCCGGCGACGCGCGGCGTGATGTAATCGCCGGTGGTGAACATCTCGCGCGCGACTTCGGCAAAGCGCGGCTCGTCGGGGCCGAGCAGCGACAATTGTCCGAGCCCGAAAAAGAAGGCGATAGCCACCATGCCGAGCAGCGCCGCCAGCGCCAAGCCGTGCCGCCGGCGGCGCGTGACAGCGGCCGTCGAGTTTTCTTCCTCTTGAATTTCCTGAAGCGCCGTCGTCATTATCCCTTCAAGCTACAGGCGGGCCCGCTGCCTGGCAACACCACGGCTTCCATTTCGTCTGGTGCTTACCCGCTATGCTTTTACCACACGCCGCGCGGTTCACGAAACGGCGCGCGCCGCGGCGACGCCGATTGCCGCTGCGATGAATCGCGTGCTAGACTCGCCATTCATCCGTGCAAAAAATCGGGGCCGGTTCAATTCTCATGAAGTGTTTGTCAAAGGTGTTTGCCGCCGCGCTGTGCGGGTTGCTGATGGCCGCTGTCGGCGCGGCCTCCGCGCAGGCCGCCGACGCCTTGCCGGGCCTCGGCAGAGTGCGGATCGCACAGAGCCCGCCCGACGCTCAGCAGTCAGAAGATCAGCAGACGAAGCAAGAGAAAAAGCGCGAGCGGCGCGAGCGCCAGCAGCAGGACGCCCCCAAAGATGCGGCGACGCCACCGCCCGCCGACAAGCCTGCCACTCCGAAGATCAACACCGAGTTCGGTGATACGGTCGAGATCATCGCCGACAACCAGACTAAGACCGGCGACCTGTTCGTCTATGAAGGCTACGTCAACGCGACGCTCGGCGAGATACGCTTGCAGGCCGACCACGTCATCTTCAACGGCACCACCGGCGATATGACCGCCGAAGGCAACGTCATCTTCGATCAGGGCGCCGACCAGCGGGTCACCGCGCGCCGCGCCGAGATCAACTGGAAGACGCGGCGCGGCACCTTCTGGGAGACCACAGGCTTTACCAACCGCACGCAGACCGGCGAATACATCTTCTTCACGGCGGCGCGCGTCGAGAAGACCGGCGTGGCGACGTACGAGCTTTATGACGCGGACGTGACGGCGTGCGAAGACGTCGTGCCCAAGTGGGGCTTCCATGCGCGCCGCGCCGAATTGAAGATGGGCGACCGCATCACGCTGCACAACTCGGTCTTTCACATCAAGACGCTGCCGGCATTCGTGCTGCCCTACGCCTGGATACCGGCGACGCGCAAAGAGCGCAAGTCGGGATTCCTGTTGCCTTCGACCGGCACCTCGACGCAGAAGGGGCGGACGCTGAAGCTGGCTTACTATCAAACCCTCGGCGATTCAGCCGACATCACGATCCGCACGGATGTCTACACGCAGCGCGGGCTCGGATTCGGGGCCGAGTTTCGCGCCCAGACCGACGAGCGCTCTTACATGCGGATCGGCATCTTTGCCGTCAAAGACCGCTTGTTCGGGCCTGCCGGGCCGAGCCAGGGCGGCACCGCGTTTGTCGGCGAAGGCCAGCAGTACTTGCCGCATGGGTGGGTCGCCGTCGGCAATGTGTCTCTGGTTACAAATCTGCAATTCCGCCAGGTCTTCAGCGACGACATCAGTCAGATCATTGACCCGCGCCGCGAATCGACGTTTTACGCCTACAACAACACGCCGAACTTCAGCTTCAACTTCCTGGCGAAGAACGAAACGACGACGCTCTTTCGCCCGAGCCGCGATGCGGCCAACGTCGGCGGCGGCAGCAATTTTGACATTCGCATTCGACAAGCGCCGCAGATCGATATGACCTTTTACCCGCGCCGCGTCTTTGACTCGCTGCCGATCTACCTGTCATTCGACGCCAGCCTCGGCGCGCTCAAGCGCCAGGAGGTCGTTGACAGCAGCGATGTGCTGGCGACGCCGGCTGCCGTGCAGCGCTTTGACTTTCAGCCACGGCTGACGGTGGCGCTGGCGACCATCGCCGGCATCGCCATCACGCCGAGCTTGAGCTTTCGTGAGACATATTACACAAGCAGCCTCGACCCGACGGTGCCGGCGTTCGACCCCGACCGCTTCGCCACGTCGCTCGCCGACCAGCGCTTTGACCCGACCAGCACGACCTATGATCCGCTGGTGCGTTTGTTCGACCTGGGGACGCAGAATCGTGTGCTCAACGACAGCCAGTCGCGTCACTACACGGAGCTTGCCGTAGACATTCGCCCGCCGGCGCTCGCCAAGACCTATACCAACGACGATGGCTCGCCGCGCTTCAAGCACTTGATCGAGCCGCTGCTCACCTACCGCTTGATTCGCGGCGTCGGCGACGAGTTCAACCGCATCATCCGCTTCGACGAACGCGACGCCGTCGCCAACACCAACGAGTTCGAATACGGCATGGTGAATCGCTTCTACACGCGGCGCAGCTCGGCGGATGTCTATCAGAAGCGCGGCAAGCGGCGGCGCTCGGTCGCAGCGGATATGAAGCCGGTCGGCCCCGGCCAGCGCGACAAGGCGAACAAGAAGAACAAGAAGAACCGCGCGCCCGACGATCAAAGCGCGCCTGACAAACCGCCCGTCACCACGGACGCGGCGGCGCAAACGGCTGACGCGACGGCAAAGCGGCTTGAGCTTGAGCGCGGCCAGTCAACTGAAATGACGCATGGCGGCGAGACCCGCGCCCAGCGCAACAACGCGCCGGACGGGCGCGACGATTTTAATGGCGGCAAGACCACAAACGACAAGCGGAGCAAAGCCGACGCCGCCGACGCAGCCAATGACGCCGCCAGCGCCGCAGACGCGGACGCGCCGCCGGCGCCAAGCGCGGCGAGCAACGAAGACGCCCCGGCGCAGGCTTATGAATTTCTGACCGTCAAGGTGGCGCAAAAATATTTCATTGATCGCACCTTCGGCGGCGCGCTCATCGAAGGCCAGCGCAATCAGTTCTACCCCATCAACACGTTATCGGGGTTTACCTTCGGCGGGCGGGCGCGCAGCTTCTCGCCGGTCAACGTCGCCGTGCATTACCGCCCGCTGTCGAGCGTCTATGCCGACCTGCGTATGGATGTCGGCGCCGAAGACGGGGCGGTGCGCGATGTGATTGTCGGCGGCGGCTATCGCGCCGAGAAGTTCGCGGTGTCGGCAGATTATTACCTGTCGCGGCGCATCGAGATCGCTCCGAACAGCTTTGAGCCGGGAACCTTTCCGGGCAACGCCGTGGATGTCGGCGTGGAGTTCGGCGATGGCTTGCGCGGATGGTATGGCGGCACGCGCGTCAGCTATGATTTTACCGACCGCTTCCTGAGTGCCGAGCAGGTTTCGAAAGGCCGGCTGCTGCGCTCACGCAGTTACGTCGGCCATGCGTGGGACTGTTGCGGCGTGCAGTTCAACTATGGCACGTTCAAGGCGGGCCTGAGAAACGAGAGCGCCTTTTCCTTCACCTTCACGCTCGCCGGTCTCGGCACGCTTGGCACAGACCAGTTCGGCGGCGCCGGCACCAGCCGCAAGGCTAAGAAGCGCCTCGGCAACAACAACGATTTCTAGCGGCCACTGGGTTATGAAGATACGACGCAACGAGACAGGCTTTCTGGTGGTGCTCGACGCGGGCGACGAGATGATCGCGTCGCTCAGGAAGCTGGCCGAGGCCGAGCGCATCGGCGAAGCCTCGTTTACCGCTATCGGCGCGGTGCGCGATGTCGTGCTCGGCTACATTGCGCTGGAAACCAAGAGCTATCTGCGCCGCGAGCTGGGCCCGGATTCGATGGAGCTGGTGTCGGCCATCGGCAATCTGGCGCGCCTGGATGGCGAGCCGGTGGTGCATTGTCACGCGACGGTCGGCGACCGCGAGATGCGCGTCTATGGCGGCCACCTGTTTCAAGCGGTGGTGTCGGTGACGGTCGAGATTTTCCTGCGCGTCTATGACGGCGAGATCAGCCGCCGCTATGACCCGGCGAGCGGCGCGAACACCATTCAACTTTGATCGCCCGTCCGGGCGAGCGCCCCTCTTGCGCCGCACCAAAGCCTCAGGGCATTATTATTGACAGGGTAGGGCATTGATGGTACGTTAGCCGTGAAATTCCGTTCGGGTTTGCCCCCTGGCTAGACTCTTATGAGAAGCAGAAGCGGTCACAACAGCGACCACCGCAAGAAGGAGATTCTCGCGGCGATTGTCCGGGCGCACGTCGCCACGGGTCAGCCGGTCGGTTCGCTGTCGCTGGCGCAGCAGTCGAGCGAGCGTCTGTCATCGGCGACGATTCGTAACATCTGCGCCGAGCTTGAAGACGAAGGCTACCTGACGCATCCGCATACGTCAGCCGGGCGCATGCCGACCGACAAAGGTTACCGCTTCTATGTTGACCATGTGATTCGCTCGACGCAGCTCACCGAGTCAGAAGCAGCGCGCATCAACGCTTACCTGCTCGACGAAGAGACGCTGCGCAGCCCTGAGCGCTTGATGGAGCGCACGAGCCGTCTGCTGTCGCAGTTGTCCGACAATGTCGGCATCGTCATTTCGCCGTCAATTGCCCGTGACATCCTGCACCACATCGAGTTCGTGCGGCTGCCGGATGGGCGCATTCTGGCCATCACGGTGTCGAGCGCAGGGCGCGTGCAGGATCGCTTGATCCGCGTCGAAGGCGACTTCACGCAGGCCGAGTTGAATGGCACGGGTCGCTATTTGACAGAGAATTTTCGCGGCTGGACGCTTGATGAAATTCGCGACGAGCTGCTGCGGCGCATGGGCGAAGAGAAGGCGCTTTATGACCAGTTGCTGCGCAACGCCATGCTCTTGTGCAGCCAATCGCTGCAAGACGGCGATCAGCCGGACGTCTTCATCGAGGGCGCGTCGAACATTATCGCCAAGCCGGATTTTACGGATGCCGAGCGCATGCGGGCGCTGTTTAAGATGTTTGAAGAGAAGAGCCGCATGGTGCGCATACTCAACGAGTGCATCACCAGTGCCTGCCGCCAGGCGGTCGCCGTGCGCATCGGCAGCGAGAATGACTCCGCCGACTTGCGCGATTGCACGGTGATTGCCTCGCCATGTTTTTACGTCGCCGGCGGCGGCGTCGGCAGCCTCGGCGTCGTCGGCCCGACGCGTATCGAGTACGAGCGGCTCATTAGTGTCGTAGATTACATTGCCAGATTGTTCGCGCGGGTGCTGAATACGAACAGCCCGACGCCATTTGCGGCGCGAACACTGTAGAGTTTTGAATGCCCGAATGTGCGGTGCAGGGAATTGAGTTAGAGATGAGTAAACAGGATAACGAGCCCAAGGAAGTGCCAATTGAGTTCTCTGACAACGAAGAAGAGTCGGCAGCCAGCGACGACACCTTAGCGTCGGATGATCCGCCGGAGAGCGATGATCCGCCGGCCGAGGGCGATAGCGACCGCCTGGCGGCGCTGCAAGCGCAGATTGACGCGCTGACGCAGGAACGCTCGATGCTGCTCGACCAGCGCTTGCGCACGCAGGCGGAGTTTGAAAACTACCGCCGCCGGGTTGACCGCGAACGTGCGGAAACCTACGCGCGGTCGCGCGCCGAAGTCGTGCTGGAACTGCTGCCGGTGATCGATAATTTCGAGCGCGCCCTGGCCAGCCTTGAGCATAGCGGCAACGATGCCAAGAGCTTGCATGAAGGCATCGAATTGATTCACCGCCAGCTCAACGACGCGCTGGCGAAGTTTGGCCTCCAGCCGGTTGAATCCGTCGGGCAGGCTTTCGACCCGAACGTTCACGAAGCGGTGTCGGCAGAGCCTTCCGAAGAGCACGAAGAGAACACGGTGATCGCCGAGTTCCAGCGTGGCTATCGGCTGGGCGAGAAACTGTTGCGCCCGGCGAAAGTGAAAGTCGCCTCGACCCCCGAGAAGTAGTAAGCAGGAAGCAGGAGGCAGGAAGCAGTCCAGAGGATATGCAAACTGTCTTGATGATGAGCAGCGAATAACCACTGCTTCCTGCCTCCTGCTTCCTGCCTCCTGCTGTGATTCCGCCCCTACCCTGATTCGCCCCAGCCCCGCTGCCTTTCCCGTTTGGGAATTTTAGGAGGCCAGATTTATGGGCAAAGTCATCGGCATAGACCTCGGGACCACCAACTCGTGTGTGGCCATACTCGAAGGCGGCGTGACGCAGATCATTCCGAACAAAGAGGGCGGGCGGACGACGCCGTCGGTCGTCGCCTTTACCGAGAAAGGCGAGCGGTTGATCGGCCAGATCGCCAAGCGCCAGGCCATCACCAACTCGGCCAACACCATCTATGCGGTCAAGCGTTTGATCGGGCGCAAGTTCAACTCGCAGGAAGTGCAGCGCGCCATGGAAGTCTGCGCCTACGAGATCACCGAGGCGTCGAACGGCGATTGCCGTGTGCGCGTGCGCGGGCGCGATTACTCGCCGCCGGAAATCTCTGCCATCCTGCTGCAACGGCTCAAGCTGGCCGCCGAAGAGTTCCTCGGCGACGAAGTCACCGAAGCCATCATCACGGTGCCTGCTTACTTCGACGACATCCAGCGGCAGGCGACTAAGGACGCCGGCAAGATCGCCGGCCTCAACGTCCACCGCATCATCAACGAGCCGACCGCCGCGGCCCTGGCCTACGGACTGGGCAAGCGCGAACACGAGAAGATCGCCGTCTACGATCTCGGCGGCGGCACCTTCGACGTGTCGATCATGGAGATGAACGACGGCGTCTTTGAAGTGTTGTCAACCTGCGGCGACTCGTTCCTCGGCGGCGAGGACTTCGATCAGCGCATCGTTGACTGGATGATCGAGACGTTTAACGAAGAGACCGGCATTGATCTGCACAACGACCGGCTGGCCTTGCAGCGCTTGAAAGAGGCCGCCGAGCGCGCCAAGTGCGAGCTGTCGACGGTGAGCGAAGCGCAGATGAATCTGCCGTTCATCGCCGCCGACCCGACGGGGCCGAAGCACTTCAACAAGACGCTGACGCGCGCCAAGTTCGAAGCTCTGGTTGCCGATCTGGTCGAGCGCACGGTCGAGCCTTGCCAGAAAGCCTTGCGCGATGCCAAGCTGAGCGCCGCGCAGGTGACGAAAGTTTTGCTCGTCGGCGGTCAGACGCGCTCGCCCATCATCATCAGCCGGGTGCGCGAAATTTTCCAGCGCGAGCCTTCGATTGAAATCAACCCCGACGAAGTCGTTGCCATCGGCGCGGCCATTCAGGCCGGCGTGTTGTCGGGCGACGTCAAGGATTTGATCCTGCTCGACGTCATCCCGCTCAGCCTGGGCATCGAAACGCGCGGCGGCTTGTTCACCAAGATCCTTGAGCGCAACTCGACGATCCCGACCAAGAAGAGCTTGATCTTCACGACCGTCGCCGACAACCAGCAGGTCGTCGAAGTCCACGTCTTGCAAGGCGAGCGCGAGATCGCCGCCGGCAACCGCAGCCTGGCGCGCTTCGAGCTGGTCGGCATCCCGACCGCGCCGCGCGGCCTGCCGCAGATCGAAGTCTGTTTCGAAGTCGACGCCGACGGCATCGTCTCGGTGTCGGCGCGCGACAAGATGACCAGTCTGGAACAGGCCATGCGCATCACGCCGTCTTCGGGGCTGTCCGCGTCAGAGATTTATGACCTGATCGAAGAGGCGGGCCGCAACCATGAAGTTGACCGCCGGCTGAAAGAGGTCATCCTGGCGCGCAATCGCCTGGAAGGCTTGATGCACAACACGGCGCGCTCGTTCAGCGAGTTCGGCTGGATGCTGCCGCAAAACGATCAAGACTTCGTGCGCCAGACGCTCGACAACGCGCGCCGCGCCGTCGTTTCTGAAGACGGCACGGAGGTGCGTTACGCGCTCGAAGAATTAGAGAGAGCGGCGCGCCTGATCACGGACGCCATGTTCCGCCCGACCGGCATGTCGCCCGGCCCCGGTTCGAGCGTGGAAGACGAAACGGCCACGCCGGTTACAGAAGTGTCGTAAAGTTTGCTATACTCTGATTCCCGGTTCTCGGCCCCGGTTGTTGCAAGCGGATCAAGGGTCGAGAACCAGGAATTAGAAACTATAACTCAGGGACGAAATCGATTGAGCAGCAAACGCGACTACTACGAAATATTGGGCGTGACGCGCACGGCCAATGAGCAGGAACTGAAACAGGCATACCGCCGCCTCGCCGTCCAATACCACCCGGATAAGAATCCCGGCGACCAGACTGCCGAGGAAAAATTCAAAGAGATTAACGAAGCCTATCAAATACTGTCGCAGCCCGAATTGCGCTCGCGTTACGACCGCTTTGGCCACGCGGGGGTCGGCGCGGCGGCGCAGGCGGGCGCCGGTTTCGGGCAGGGCTTCCCGGGCTTTGAAGACATCTTCGAGATGTTCGGCTTCGGCGATATGTTCGGTGGGCGCGGCCAGCGGCGCGGCCCGCAGCGCGGCGCCGACTTGCGCTACGACATCGAGATCACGCTCGAAGAAGCGGCGCAGGGCGTCAAGACCAAGATTCGCGTGCCGCGCCTGGAGCATTGTGATACCTGTCACGGCAGCGGCGCGGCGGAAGGCTCGCAGCCCGTCCGCTGTTCGACCTGTGGCGGCAGCGGCCAGGTGCGTTATCAGCAGGCTTTTCTCAGTGTCATGCGCACCTGCTCGAATTGTCGCGGCAGCGGCAAAGTGATTAAGAACCATTGCCGCGCCTGTCAAGGCGCAGGCCGCGTCGAGCGCGAAAAGACGCTCGAAATCAAGATGCCTGCCGGGGTTGATAGCGGCTCGCGGCTGCGCATCGCCGGCGAAGGCGAAGCCGGCGATCCCGGCGCGGCGCGCGGCGACCTCTACGTCATCGTCCACCTCAAAGAACACGAGACGTTCGAGCGGCGCGATGCCAACCTCTACTGTGCGATCCCGATCTCGTTCACCGAGGCGGCGCTCGGCGGCGAGATTGGCGTGCCAACGCTTGACGGCGAAGAGCGTGTGAAGATCGAAGAAGGCACGCAGACCGGCACCATCTTTCGCCTCAAGGGCAAAGGCATGCCGGTGTTGGGCGGGCGCGGGCGCGGCGACCTCTACGCCGCGGTCAATGTCATCACGCCGACCAGCCTGTCGCGCGAGCAGAGGAAGCTGCTTGAAGAACTGGCGAAGCTCGAGCGCGAGAACCCCGCAACCGACCGCGGCATCATGGACAAGGTGAAAGACATCTTCGGCTGACGCGCGGCAAAGCAAACATTCACCGCAGAGAACGCAGAGGGACGCAGAGATACTACACAACACTCTGCGTCCCTCTGCGTTCTCTGCGGTAAATCATGACGATCCCGGCGCGCTCGCGCCACCCGACCGGCGCCGCTGCTTGATGCGGATCGGCGTGCCGAAGAAGCCGAACTCTTCGCGCAGGCGATTCACCAGGTAGCGCTCGTAGGAGAAGTGTAGTTTCGCTTTCGGTGTGCGCGACGAAGTGAAGACGACAAAAGTCGGCGGGCGCGTGCCGGCTTGCGTGATGTAGAGAACGCGGACCGGATACTTGGAGCGCGTCGTCGCGCGCGGCTGTTCCAGGTGGCGCTCGAAGAAGCGATTCAGCTCTGAAGTCGAAATGCGCTTGGCGCGTTCCTCATGCGCCTGTTTGGCCAGCTCCAACAGGTTGGTGACGCGCTGACCGGTCTTGGCCGAGATAAAGGCGACCGGCGCGTAATCCGCGAACTTCATCATCTCGCGAATGCGGCGCTCGTAAGCGCTCGTCGTGTGCGTGTCTTTTTCGATGGCGTCCCACTTGTTGACGGCAATGATCAGGCTGGCGCCGGCTTCGTGGGCGTAACCGCCGATGGTGGCGTCGAGCGCCGTCGGGCCTTCGACCGCATCGATCAACAGGATGGCGACGTCAGCCTGTTCAAGATGCCGGCGAGCCATGACCACGGAAATCTTTTCGGCGACCAGCTCGGTCTTGCCCTTGCGGCGAATGCCCGCCGTGTCAATCAAGCGGAAGTGCATGTCTTCAAATTCAAGGTCGGTGTCAACCGCGTCGCGCGTCGTGCCGGGGATCGGCGAAACGATGACGCGCTCGGCTCCGGTCAGGCGATTGACCAGCGACGACTTGCCGACGTTCGGGCGGCCGACGATGGCGATGCGGATTTCGCGTTGCGCCGCTTCGCGGACTTCGGGGGCGGGCAGCAGGTCGAGCGCCGCGTCGAGCATGTCGCCGAGGCCATTGCCGTGCTCGGCAGAGACCGCAAAGACCGCAGCGAATCCCCAGCGCTCGAACTCCAGCGCATCGGCTTCCAGGCGGGCGCTATCGACTTTGTTGGCGGCGACAAAGACCGGCTTGTGCGCCGAGCGCGCCAGCTCGGCGAGCTCTTCATCGAGCGGCGTGATGCCGGCGCGGGCGTCGGTGACCAGCAATATCAAGCCGGCTTCTTCGAGCGCCGCGCGCGCCTGTCGCAGAATGTTGGTCGGGATCAACTCGGCGTCGTCGGGGATGATGCCGCCGGTGTCAACCAGCTTGAGCGCCCGCCCGCGCCATTCAGCGCGGCCATAAATGCGGTCGCGGGTGATGCCCGGCTCGTCGCCGACGATTGAGCGCCGCGAGCCAGTGAGCCGATTGAACAGCGTGGATTTGCCGACGTTCGGGCGGCCGAGAATCACCACCGTCGGCAGGTCGCGCGCCTCGACGGGCTCGCCGGTTGGCGCTGTGCTTTCGAGTGCTTCCATTCGCTTATCTCCCCTCTGACTGTAGCCCGCGCCCGCCCGCTTTTACAAGCCGGCGGCTGACGACGCCTGCCGCCGTGCCGCGCCGGTTGCAGACTCAAATCCGAGCCGTTATAACAAACAGAGGGGAAAGAAGAAATGATGAACGATGAATGATGAATGATGAAGTGGCCGGAGCTAGCGCCCATTGTAACGGGGCTTGTCTCCCCGACTCATCATTCATACTTCATCGTTTCCTCGTTTCCCCATCAGACGCGGATTTGTTATGATGAGCGTCGTTTGAGCAGAGAGGGCAGGGTCAGCAAACTGACACCGGAGCAAACCGAACGCATGCACAGCCGCCTGGAAATGGACGCGCCCGCCGGCGCGCCGCCAATGACGAGCGCCGAGATTTTCGCGCTCGTGCAAAGCGACCTGGCACTTGTCGAAGCCGAGTTCAAGCACGCCGTCAGCGACGCGCCCGAAGTCGTCGCGGCGATGGGCTGTTACCTGCACGAAGGCGGCGGCAAGCGCGTGCGCCCGGCTTTATTGCTGCTCGCGGCGCATATGACTGGCGGCGCGGCGGGCGCGGCGGCGGTGCGCATGGGCGTCGTGATGGAAATGCTGCACACGGCGACGCTCGTGCATGACGACATCATCGATGAAGCCAGAGTGCGGCGCGGGCAGCCTTCGGCCAACGCGCGTTGGGGCAATAACAAGACGGTGCTGATCGGCGACTGGCTCTACATGACGGCCTTCGACCTCTCCCTGCGCGAGCGTAACTTCGACATTCTCGACAGCCTGACGCGCATGACGCGCCGCATGGTCGAGGGCGAAATCATACAACTGTCGCTGATCGGCGACAGCCGCATCACGGAAGCTCAGCACCTCGACATCGTCGAGCGCAAGACGGCTTATATGTTCAGCGTCTGCTCAGAGATCGGCGGCATTCTCGCCGCCGCCAACCGCGAGCAGCGGCGGGCGCTGGCGCATTATGGCAAATCGGTCGGCATCGCCTTTCAACTTGTGGACGACGTGCTCGACTTCGTTTCGACCGAGGCCAAGCTCGGCAAGCCGGTCGCCAACGACTTGCGCGAAGGCAAGCTGACGCTGCCGCTGATCTACCTGTTGGAAGCCGGCGACGCCGATCACCGGCGGATGGTTGAAACGGTGATGCGCGAAGGCGGCTTCGAGAGCGTCACGCGCGAAGAGGTGCTGCGCTTGATCGATGAGCACGGCACGTTGGAGCGCGCCCGCCGCGCCGCGCTGCACTATGCCAACGAGGCCATCGAATCGCTCGACCTCTTTCCCCACTCGCCTTACCGCCAGGCCCTGATGAGCGTTCCCCGCTTCATTGTCGAGCGCGAGATGTGATATAGATTAGGGGCCGGGTTTTGGGGGCCGGGGGCCGGTTAGGCGAGCATCATCCTCTGCATTCGGCATCATTCGGCCCACAATCCATCCTGACCGACCCCCGACCCCTGACCCCCGGCCCCAATTCCCATGATGTACTGCGAACGATGCAACATTGATTTCCCGGAAGGGCTGCGTTACTGCAAGTGGTGCGGCCAGACGCTGGTTGAGCGCCGCCGCAACACCAGCGAGCTGCACTTCTGCCCGAACTGCTCGGCGGCGGTGCAGCCGCGCTGGGCGTTCTGCAAAGTCTGTGGCGTGCGGCTGACAACCGCGCCGCGCGCGTCGGTCGTGACGACCTGTGCGCAGTGCGGCACCTCTGTCAGTCCCGGCGCGCTGCACTGTCTCAACTGCGGCTATAACCTGCACGCGAATAGTGATGCGGTCAGCGAAGCGCCGAGCACGACGATCATTGCTCTCTGCCCGACCTGCGGCGAGCGCATCGATCCGGGCAGCGTCTACTGCAAAGGCTGCGGCGCGGCGCTCTACGAACAACAAACGCCATTCGGCGAGTCGGCCATCATCTGTTCCGCCTGCCAGAGCTTCAACCCTGTCGGCTCAAGCGTCTGCCGCGTCTGCGGCGCGTCGTTGATTGTCACGGCGGGCACGATGGCCGCCGATCAGCCGCCGACACAGCCGGTCATCGAAAAGAACTCGGACACTCTGCCTGACCTTGCTGACCATATGCCGAGCCGCCAGTCGGGCGAATACCGCCCGCCGACTGCCGAGCGCGAGAGTCCACAGCCGCCGCTGACACTTGAGCACGTCTCGCCGTTGCGCGGGCCTGAGCTTGAGCCGGGCGCTTCGACGCTGGCCTTTGACCCGCAGCGAACCGATGCCTTTCAGTCGTCGGCCACCGAGGCGATTCAATCGCCGGGCACCGAGGTCTTTCAGGATGGGCTGACCAGCACCGTGCCCTCGTCGCAGCAGACCATCCAGACATATCCGAAGGGCGCTGACACCAGCCTCTTGCCGGGCGTCGCCGGTTCTAAATTCGAGCAGCCGCAGACGACCGCTTCGCTCAACATGGGCCGCGACACCGGCCCGGTCGAAGACGAGGCCGCCGCCCCTGATGAAGCGGCAGCGCCGCCTTCCGTCGAGATGGTCGCGCCGCCTTCTGAAGAGTTGAGCAGTCCGGCAGCGCCGATGACCCGCCCGAACACCGACGAGTTGACCTCGCCGAATGAAGCGCCGCCTTCGATGTACGAAACCTTCACCTTCGTTTCCGACGTTGAGGCGACGCCGCCCGAAGGCACCGTCGCCTTGGGCGCCGGCAGCCCGCCGCCCGCCGCTTTTGAGAAATCAGCAGAGCCGTTTATCTCTGGCAATCAGGCCGCGCCTGCACCGCCGCCACCGCCGAATGTGCCGCTCGCGCCGCCTTCAGACGCCGACCATGCAGTCGCCGAAACCAGGCCGGCCATCCTTAGCGTCGCGCCGCCGGCTGAAGCGATTCGCGAAACCGCTCACCGCTATGAGCCGTCGCCGCAACCGACAATGCCCATCGAGCAGGCGGCGTCAACAACCTTCAGTCAAAGTAACGTTCATTACCCGACGCCTGCGGTGCCGGTAACGCCGAAGCCGCCCGTGACGCGGAAGAAAAGTCGCACAGGCTTGTACGCCGGCCTCTTCGTCATGCTTTTCGTGATCGGCATCGGGCTCGGCGCATGGTGGTTCCTGTCCGGGCGGAAGCCGGCCAATCCCGTCGCGCCGGCAACGCCGAGCGAAACGCCGACTGCGCCGGCAAAGCCCACCGAGCCGACGAAGCCCGCCGCGCCTGCGGTGCCCGAAGGCATGGTGCTGGTGACGGCGGGTAATTACACGGTGGGCCGCGACGACGCGAGCGACCTTGAAAAGCCACAGCACGCCGTCACTCTGCCGGCTTATCTCATCGACCGCACCGAAGTGACCTGCGACGCGTACAAGCAATTCATTGACGCGACCAATCACAAGCCGCCGGTCAACTGGCAGGGCAATAACTTCCCGACGGGCCGCGCTAACTATCCGGTGACCGGAATTACATGGCAGGACGCGGCGGATTACGCGGCGTGGGCGGGCAAGCGGCTGCCGACCGAAGCCGAATGGGAAGCGGCGGCGCGCGGCCCCGAAGGCCGGCGTTACCCGTGGGGCAACGAATGGCTGCCGGGGCAGGCGAACATCGGCGTCAAGGCGGGCGAGCCAACCGCAGACAACCAGTACCCGCTACAGGTCATGGAGGTCGGCGGCTACCCGCAGGGCGCGAGCCCCGCGGGCGCGCTCGACATGGTCGGCAACGTCTGGGAGTGGACGGCGGACGAGTTCAAGTTCTATCCCGGCAACCCGGCATCGCTGGATGATCCAAAGCTCAAAGCCGATCTGAAGATCAAGCCGGGCGTCACCTACCGAGTGATTCGCGGCGGCGCCTTTGATGGCGGCCAACAGCACGACGGCTCGTACCGCGGCTATCTCGACGCCAGTCTCGCCTATCCCAAGACCGGCTTCCGTTGCGCGAAAGATCTAAAGTAGTTGGTTCCTGGTTTCTGGTTCGGGAACCGTCAGCGCACGAAGCATACCTCTCGCTTAGGAAACCAGCTAACCAGGAACCAGAAACCGCTTGAACTGCTATGCGATTAAGCGAAAAGCTGGGCGCGTTGGGCGCCGGCATTGCGATTCTACCCTTACTGGTTGCCGCGCTCGTCGTCCTGTCACAGCTCTCCTCACACGCCCGCCGTCAATCAGAAGAGAACTTGCAGCGCGAAGCGCGCGCCGCGTCGGCCATCGCCGATAAGCGACTGAGCGAGCTGCGCTCGGCGGCGCAGCGGCTCGCAGACGACATCGCCAACCGCGCGCTCGCCGCGGGTGACAGTGCCCGCAGCAATGAGAGCGCCCCCGGCAGTCGCCCGACAACGCCGCAGGCGCGCATTCAAGATATGCTGTCGCGGGCGCTGCAAGATGACGGGCTCGATTTTGTCATCGTCGCCGACACGCAAGGCCGCGTCATTGCGCGCCACAACGACCTTCCCGCGCCGACCGAAATGCTGACCACAGGCGACGACCGCAATCAGTTAGCCGCCGCCGTCTTGAGCAATGGCCAGCCGGTCGCCGCCGTGGCCAGCGAAGGTACGGCGCGATTAAAGACGCTCGGCCTCGATATGCGCGCACAGGTGAAACTGATGAACGGCGCGGTCATCGATCAAGCGTTGATGACCGAGGCCGCCGCGCCGGTTCAAGGTGGTGGGCGCTCGGTCGGCGTCGTCTTGATCGGCCAGATGGTCAACAACGATGCCAAGCCGCGACCGGGCGCGAACACACTACAGACGCCGCTGGTCGCCGAGATTCGTCAGGCGCTTTATCGGCAGAGCGAAGAAGACGCCGGCGCCGTCGTCGCTTATCAAAACGCCATCATCGCGTCGAGCGTCGTCGGCAGCGGCAGCGAAACCGGCACGGCGCTGACGGGCGCGCTGTGCGATGCGGCGCAAGCTCCCGTGTTGATCGCGCAAGGTGATGAAAGCTACCTGGTCGCCTGGCAGCCGATGAAGGCGATAGACGGCGCGGCGGTCGGCCATGTCGGCGTGGCGCGCCACACGCGAGCGCTCAGGGGCGCGACTCCGGCGGCGCGCACGGCGCTGCTGTTGATCACGCTGATGGCTCTGCTTGCGGCGGGCGCCGGCGGATTCTTTTATGGCCGCGCGCTGGGCGCACGGATTGCAGACTTGAACGAAGCGGTGACGCGCTGGGGCGTCGGCGACCTGTCGGCGCCGGCCAAAGATCGTCCGCCGGTGATCGAAGCACTGGCCGGGCTCACGGCGCGCGACGAGGTCAGCCGATTGGCCGCGAGCCTCGAACAGATGCGCGAGAGTTTCCGACAGGCGATTGAACGATTGCGCCGCCGCTGAGGTTGGAACGATGAAGGATGATGATGAACTGCCGGAGCGAGCGCCCATGACAATGGGACGGGTCTCTTTAATTCATCATTCATCATTCATACTTCATCATTTTCCGTGTTGACTATCTTGCCGGCGTTCCGCAGAATGCAAGTGGCGCGTGACGAGTCGCAATCAGCGCGGTATCATACATCTTCGTTCGTTGCTCGCATTCAACCGCAGGTGGACTCTTACAGGGAGACAGGCGTTTATTCGGTTTAGCCTCGCCTTGCCTTGCAAACAACTTCGGTCGCCGCTCACTCGCGCGACCACAAATTTAACGGAGGTTTCCTTATGAGATCGAAACTGCTGACCCTGTTCATGGCTGTCGCTGTTGTGGTCGCGCTGGCCGCCGAGCTTTCTATCACGGCGCTGGCTTATCAGGGGAACGCCAACAAACCGGCCACCCCCGCCAAGAAGGCCAGGGCCAAGAAACGCAAGAAGCCTATGTCCCACGTCGCGGCCATCCCGATGACGCCGCAGGACTGTCTGAACCGGCTGGCGACGCTGGCCGCCAGAGAGCCAATGCCAGCTTATGAAGGCGAGCCGATGAAGATCGTCAACGAGGGCCTGCTCTGGTCCGGGGGCAAATGCGCGGTCACCGACCAGGCGCAACGCCTCAAGCTGGCCGACCTTGCCAACAAGTGGCGCATGAACGATGCTTCCGGGGTGCGCGCCTCCTTGCAAGAGATGGGCGGTACAGCTTCTGCCGACACCGGCTCGGCCATGCGCACGCCGCGGCCGCGCCGCGGCAGGCGAAATCGTGCGACGACCGCGCCGGCGACCGGTGACACGCAGGCGACACCGCCGACCAGCGAAACGCCGACGGCTGGCGAAGCCAGCGCCGCCGCCAACAGCAACACGCGACGGGCCAAGCCGCGCCGCCGCCCGACGCGCCGCAACAGCAACACGGGCAATACCAATAGCTGAGACACACGCGATTGAATTGCCGGCGCATGGCGGGCTGCCTGGAAAGGGAGCCCGCTTTGTTTTTGCGCCGCTTTGCGCTGCCTTAGCGTTGCTTGACACCGCGCGCGCCACTCGGATAGCCTTCTTCTGACTCCACATTAATCGCATGAAACGCATTCATATCCTGACAAAGAGCAACCTTCTGGCCGGCGCGCTCATGCTATCGGCCCTGCTGCTGACCGGATGTGGCTTTATCTCCGGCGATACCAAGATCGATGAAGGCGTCGTCATCGCGCCCAAGCTGAAGCTGCGCTCGACGACCGCGCCCGCCGCCCTGGAGCTTGCTGAAGTCAAACGCGGCGACCGACTGGACATCCTCGAACAGGCGCAGTTCAAGACCCCCACGCGCGTCGTCGAATGGTACAAGGTGCGCACCAAAGACAAGGCGGCGGTCGAAGGCTGGGTCGAGACACGCTACGTCATCAACAAGACGGTCGTTGACAAGGTCAACACGCTGTTTGAGAAATCGAAAGAGCTGCCGTCACAGGGCGCGGGCCACTTGAAAGTTCAGACCAAGCTGCGCCTGGAAGCCGACGGCGACGTTGCCACCTATCTGAGCCGCGGCACGGCGGTCGAAGTTGTCGGCAAGGCGCGCACGACGGTCAAAGCCGACAAGCCCGCCGATACCGACGAAACCGACGACTCGGACGACGACAGCGGCCCGAAGACTGTGCTGTGGTACGAAGTGCGGCTGCCGGATTCCGAGGTCTTGCGTGCCGGCTGGGTGGGCGCGCAGCAGGTGCAGCTCGATGTGCCGGACGAAATCTTGCACCTTGAAGGCGAAGGCCGGCGCTTTACAGGCTGGGTGGTGCTCGATCAGACGAAAGACAAGAAAGGCGTCGCGCATAACAACTACGTCGGCTTGATGAAAAGCCTCAGCACCGAAGGGCCGATTGATTTCACGCGCGTCTGGGTGTTGTACTTTACGCCGGATTCGGGGCGCTACAATGGCGCTTACATCAAGGACGGCTTCCGCGGCGTCTTGCCGGTGACGCTCGGCGTTGCGGGCGGGCGCAAGGGCTTCACCATTCGCAACCTCGATGAAAAAGGCAAGCCGGTGCCGATTGAGTACGAGACCATCCGCGACAGCAGTGGCCGCCTGATCGTCAAGCAGTTGACGGCGGAGCCCGGAGGCAAGAAGCCCGCCGGTCGCCGGGGCCGTTAAGCCAGCTAGCCATCAAGCAAACGGCGCGCGGTGTGAATCGTCTTCACGCCGCGCGCCGTTGATTTTTACCGCACTAGATTAGTGGTTATTTGATGTCGCGTCTTACTCCGCTTCGACGGTCACGGTCGAGATACCGAAAGCCTGGCGCGCCTGCTCGGGCCGCAGCACCGGGTGATACGTCTTGCCGTAGGCGGTGGTGATGTTCTTCACGTAATTCTTGGTCTCTTTGATCTCGGGCACCTGATTGCCGCACTTTTCAACCGTGCGCTCGCCAGAGTTGTAGCCCGCCAGCGCCAGCCGCACGTCGCCGTCGAAATGCTTCAACAGCCAGCGCAGATAGGCGACGCCGCCTTCGATGTTGGCTCCGGGGTCTTTAATGTTCACGTGGAAGCGCTCGGCGGTCGCCGGGATCAACTGCATCAACCCCTGAGCGTTTTTCTGCGACAGCGCCTGACGCTTGAAGCGCGATTCCTGGCGCATCACGTAGTAGATCAGTTTCGGATCAACGCCGTACTTGCTGCCCATCTCGACGATTTGCTGATCCAGGTCGGCAGAGCCGGTCGTCAGCCCGTCGGGAATAATGCTGCTGGCAATCTGTTCGGTCTGCGCTTCGGCGACGCCCGTAGGCGCGGTCGCCCGGCTTTGCAGCACCGCAACCAGCGCGATGACGATGACGAAGAGGATAGACTTTAAAAGAGCCTGCTTAGCGAAACGTGATAATAAAAATTGCATTATTTCCCCTGGGTCTCCCGTTTTGATCTTGAACAACCTGATGGCCTTTGACTGGCGCTTGCCTTTACATCTGCCTTAGACTTTTTAAGCATATAGGCAGTCGAGAATGGGGGCAATATGCCCGCCAGTATTACAATTTTTTCGCAAGATGTCCTCAATTTTTTCGCAACAAACGCCGCCGTTGGGCGGTAAAATAGGCGAAACTGCAACAATAAGAGGTGGCGGGCCGGCGGTTGCGCCACACAACAAACGGCTCTTATAATCGCTCGACGCTATGCAAACGACACCCATTCAACCGGGCGAGCCTGCCGCGCCCGCCGCGCCCCCGCCCGAGCGCTGGTGGACGCTGGCGAACGGGCTGACGCTGCTGCGCATTGCGTTGCTTGCGCCGTTTCTCTATTGCATAAAAGAGGGGCGGTTCGGGCTGGCGGTGATCGTCTTTTTCAGCGCCGGCATCTCGGACTTTTTTGACGGCTTTGTGGCGCGGCGCTTCAACCAGCAATCGGCGCTGGGGCGCTTTCTCGACCCGGCGGCGGACAAGCTGCTGACGACCGCCTCTTACATCGTGATGGCGCTGCCGCGCCAAGGCTTCGAGCCGTTGCCGCTGTGGATGACTGCCTCGGTCATCGGGCGCGACTTGCTGATCCTGATCGGCTCGCTGGCCATCTACTTGACGCTGCATTACAAATCGTTCAAGCCGACGACGCTCGGCAAGGTGAACACCTTTCTCGAAATCGGCTTGATCTTCTGGTTCATCATGTTCCAGCTTGAGGCGATGAAACCGTTCAAGATTCTATTGCCGCTCATGTACGGCATCGTCATCACCTCGGTCGTCGCGTCGGGCATCGAATACGTCTGGATGGGCGCGAAGATTTTTCGCCAGTCGCGCAAGCCCGCGCCGGGCGAGGCCGCGCATTAGAAGCAACGCCGCTCATGGCAAGTAAATCACTGATCCTGACGCTCGGCATCGCGGTTACGGTCGCTGTGACCGTGCTCGCCATGCGCCCGGCCTACCGCGGCACGCGCACGGGCCACGCCGACCAGGATTACATCTCATCGAAGACCTGCCTCGCCTGTCATGCGGAGCATTACGCGTCGTGGGCGCGCACCTATCACAGCCGCATGACACAGGAAGCGCGCGTCGGATCGGTGCAGGGCGATTTCGAGCGCGATAACACGTTCGATTACCTCGGCGTCCGCGCCCGCATGGAGAAGCGCGATGGCAAGTTCTGGATGACGCTCGCGTTTCCCGACGGTCGCACGCAGGCTTACCAGATCGAGCGCACCGTCGGCTCGCGGCGCATCGAGCAGTACGTTACGCGGCAGAACGGCCAGTACCTTCGCCTGCCGCTGGCTTACGATCTGGTCAACCGCCGCTGGATGAGCTTGAACGGCTCGTTCTTTTATCCCGACAGCGACAACTACTTTCAGCACCAGGCGCCGTGGGACGCCAATTGTGTGTTCTGCCACAACGTCAAGGCGCAGCCAAACTTCGACAGCAATCGGCGCTTCAACACCGAAGTCGCCGAACTCGGCATCGCCTGCGGCGCGTGTCACGGTCCCGCGGCAGCGCACGCGGAAGAGGCCGCTTCGCCGCTGACGCGCACCCTCTGGCGCTTTTCCAAAAATGCCGCGACCGACATCGTCCAGCCGCGGAAGCTCACGGCGGAACGCTCGCTGATGGTCTGCGGTCACTGTCACGGCCAGCGCGTCCCTGAGCCCGTAGGCCGCATTCAGGAGATATTGAGCAAAGGCGACCCGTTCAACGCCGGCGACGACCTGGCGCGCTTTTATAAGCCGGTGACGCGCGAAACCGTCATCGAGCGCAAAGATCAACAGGGCCACGATAACTCTTACTCATTCGCCAGCCGCTTCTGGGCCGACGGCTCGCCGCGCCTGACGGCTTACGAGTATCAAGGCATCCTGCGCTCGAAATGTTTCACCGGCGGCGAGCCCAACCAGCGCATCAACTGTCTGACCTGCCATACCATGCACAGCGGCGACCCGAAGGGGATGATCACCGACGAGAACCGCACGAATAAGCCGTGTCTCGCCTGCCACCAGCAGTACGCGCAGCCCTCGGCGCTCGCTGAGCATACCGGCCACAAGACCGATTCAGCGGGTAGCCAGTGCATGACTTGTCATATGCCGCGCGCCGTCTACGGCGTGATGACCTTTCACCCGACGCACGACATCAGCGTGCCGCAGCCGCAGATGACGGCAAGCGGGGGCGTGCCGAACGCCTGCAACCTCTGTCATCTGGACCGCTCAGTCAACTGGGCGATCCGCGAATCCAAACGGCAGTGGCCGGATTGGTATCGCGGCGTTGAGCCGAGCCCGGATGCGCAGTTCGAGCTTGCCGAAGGGCCGCGCATGCTGTTTGCCGGCGACGCGCTGACGCGGGCGCTGGCGGCGGAAGCGATGGGCGGCGAAGGCATGATGAAGCCCGACCCGCAATGGGCCACGCCCTATCTGGTCGAAGCCTTCGCCGACAATTACCCCATCGTGCGCTTCTTTGCGGCAAACGGTTTGGCGGCGAACCGCCGGCCGCTGCCGAAGCCCGATTATCTGGCCGCTGCCGCCGTCCGCCAGGCGGCGCTCGACCACTGGCGCGGCCTCTTTGGCGAGTCCACAAGACAGCAGATCGCGCAGTTTGCCGCCGAGCTGCGCGCCCGCCGCAAAGAGGTTGATGTCGAAGTCGGCGAATGATCGCCTGACCGTCAGTCGTTGGCCACCGCAGTCATTCACTCTGAGGAGGGTTTATGCTCGAAGTCGTCTTGAAGCGCTTTGATAATCCCGACGAGGTGCGGCTGTTTGAGAAAGGCAAGCTGGAGCTCGTCCGCGTCGGCAACATGACGGTTGGCCGAGCGACTTATCAGCCGGGGTGGAAATGGTCCGAGCACGTCAGCCCCATCGCCGGAACGGCGTTTTGCGAAGTCGAGCACGTCGGCATGGTCGTCTCCGGGACGGCCACGGTTGCTTCACCCGACGGCGACATCACCGAGCTTGGGCCGGGGACGATTTTTTATGTTCCGCCGGTCGCCCACGATAGCTGGGTCGTCGGCACGGAGCCTTACGTCTCGCTCCACTTTCTCGGCGCCGATCAATACGCGAAGTGAACGGCTGATCGCTACCCGACCTTGATCCCATGAGCAAAGCGAAACCGAACTCTCCGCCCGACGCCGTGAAACCGCCGGCGGCGCTCAGTCCCGCAGACCGCCTGCTCAGGCAGGGCTGGGCGAGCATCGCCGTATGGATGGCTGTCGGGCTGCTGCTTGAAGGGCTGCTCGGCTACAAGATACCGGCTTACCTGAGCGACCCGCAGCGGCGCGAGCTGTTCCGTCTGGGGCATACACACGGCACCTTGCTCGGCATCCTGCTGGTGGCGGCGGCGCTCGTCCTTGAGCGCGGCGTCACGGTCCCGAAAGCGGCGCACACCGCCTTGCGCAGCGGCGCGGTGCTGATGCCTGTGGGCTTTTTCGTCGCCGGCATCTGGCACGCGGAAGGCGACCCCGGACTGGCCGTCTGGCTGGTGCCGGCGGGCGCTTTGCTGGTCATCTATGCGGCGGTCGCATTCACCCTGGCTCACTTCAAAAAACCTCCAGCCGGCGACTAAAGCAACCCTACTCTGTGGCGCAATCTGATTGCGCATTGGCTCGCGCAAGCTAACCGCCTTGCGCCACATCAATCTCCTACCCCATTCTCCGAAATCTGACTGTTTTACTGAAGATAAACTTGACAATAACACGCTCAAGTATTAAGATAAAGTTGACCTTAAAATCTGGAGGCGTTTAAAAAATGGGCAAAATCATTGGAATTGACCTGGGGACAACCAACTCGGTTGTCGCCGTGATGGAGGGGGGCGAGCCGGTCGTGATCACCAACGCGGAAGGCTCGCGGACGACGCCCTCGGTGGTGGCTTTCACCAAGGATGGCAACCGGCTGGTCGGCCAGGTCGCCAAGCGGCAGGCGGTCACCAATCCTGAAAACACGATCTACTCGATCAAGCGCTTTATGGGCCGGCGCTTTGACGAGGTCTCGGAAGAGATGAAGATGGTGCCGTACAAGGTGACGCAGGCGGGCAACGACGTGCGCATCGTGGCGGGCGGCAAAGATTGGTCGCCGCCGGAGATTTCTGCGATGATCCTCCAGAAACTCAAGCAGGCGGCGGAAGACTTTCTCGGCCAGAAAGTCACCGAAGCCGTCATCACCGTGCCGGCCTACTTCAACGACTCGCAGCGCCAGGCGACCAAGGACGCGGGCCGCATTGCCGGTCTCGACGTCAAGCGCATCGTCAACGAGCCGACCGCCGCGGCGCTCGCCTACGGTTTGGACAAGAAGAAAGACGAGACGATTGCCGTCTTCGACTTCGGCGGCGGCACCTTTGACATCTCGATCCTCGAAGTCGGCGAAGGCGTCGTCGAGGTGAAATCCACAAACGGCGACACCCACCTGGGCGGCGACAACATCGATCAGCGCTTGATCGATTGGATCATTGACGAGTTCCGCAAAGACCAGGGCATCGATCTGTCGAAAGACAAGATGGCGTTGCAGCGCCTGAAGGAGTCGGCGGAGAAGGCCAAGATCGAACTCTCTTCGACGATGGAGAGCGAGATCAACCTGCCGTTTATCACCGCCGATCAGTCGGGGCCGAAGCACCTGGTGATGAAGCTGACGCGCGCCAAGTTCGAGCAACTGGTCGAAGATATTCTGCAACGCACCATCGAGCCATGCCGTGCCGCGCTCAACGACGCCGGCGTCAAGTCGAGTCAGATTGACGAAGTCGTGCTGGTCGGCGGCTCGACGCGCATCCCGAAGGTGCAGCAGATGGTCAAGGAGTTCTTCGGCAAAGAGCCGCACAAGGGCGTCAACCCGGATGAAGTGGTCGCGGTCGGCGCGGCGATTCAGGCGGGCGTCCTGGGCGGCGAAGTCAAAGACCTGCTGCTGTTGGACGTCACGCCGCTCAGCTTAGGGATCGAAACGCTCGGCGGCGTCTTCACCAAGCTGATCGAGCGCAACACGACGATCCCGACGCGCAAGTCGGAAATCTTCTCGACCGCTTCCGACAGTCAAACGTCCGTAGAAGTCCATGTGCTTCAGGGCGAGCGCTCCATGGCGTCGCAGAACCGCACCCTCGGCAAGTTCCATCTGGTCGGCATTCCGCCGGCGCCGCGCGGCGTGCCGCAGATCGAAGTCGCCTTTGACATTGACGCCAACGGCATCGTCAACGTCTCGGCCAAAGACCTCGGCACAGGGCGCGAGCAGAAGATCACCATCACCGCGTCGTCGGGCCTGTCGAAAGACGAGATCGACCGCATGATGAAAGACGCCGAGTCGCACGCCGAAGATGATCGCCGCCAGCGCGAGCGCATCGAGGCGCGCAACAAGCTCGACGGCATGATCTACTCGACCGAGAAGACCTTGTCTGAGCATCGCGACAAGGTTGACGCCGCGACCGTCAGCAACATCGAATCGGCGCTTGCCGAGGCCAAAGGCAAGCTCGACGTCGATGACGCCGACGAGATCAACAAGGCGTACGACAACCTGGTGAAAGCGACGCACACCCTGGCCGAGATCATGTACAAGCAAGCGTCGCAGCAGGGCGGCGGCCAGGCGGGCGGCCAGGGCGGCGACACCGGCGCCGCGGGCGCGTCGGCAGGCGCGTCGGGCGGCGACGACGTGATTGACGCCGACTTCGTTGACGTCGACGACAAGAAGTAAAGGCGTGACAAGTGACAAGTGACAAGAGGGAGCGCGGCGTAGGTTGTTTATCATCTGACTAGCTGGCTCTCTCTTGTCCGGTCTTGTCACTTGTCACTTGTCACTTGTCACTAACCATGCCTGCGAACCACGATTACTACAAAGCGCTCGGGGTGTCGCGCAACGCGAAGACCGACGAGATCAAGAAGGCGTACCGCCGACTGGCGCGGCGCTATCACCCGGACGTCAACCCGGGCGATCAGGACGCCGAAGAGCAGTTCAAGCTGATCTCGGAAGCCTTCGACGTGCTGTCGGACCCGAAGAAGCGCGAGGTCTATGACCGGCTCGGTTACTACTCGGAGCACGCCGCGGCGGCGGGCGCGCCGTTCGACTTCTCGAATTTCGGTGCCGCCAACTTCCGCGACATCTTCTCAGAAATCTTCAGCGGCGTGCGCGGTCAGGCAACGCCGCGCCGCCAGCCGACGCGCGGCGCCGACATCGAGTATGCGCTCAGCCTCACTTTTGAAGAGGCCATGCGCGGCCAGGCGACCAGCCTCGAAATCGAGCGCAGCGAAGCCTGTGCCGCCTGTCTCGGCAAAGGCGAAACGGCCGGCGAGACGGTGACCTGTCCGACCTGCAATGGCAGCGGCCAGCAGCAGCGCATCTTCGGTGGCGCGGCGCGCTGCGCCAACTGCAACGGCTCAGGCAAAGTGCCGCAGCCTTGCTCAAAGTGTCAGGGGCTGGGCATCACTCCGCAGCGTGAAACTATGATGGCGCGCATCCCTGCGGGCGTCGAAACCGGCTCGCGCGTGCGCGTGGCCGGTAAAGGCCATGCCGGTCAGTACGGCGGCCCGCCCGGCGACCTCTACCTCATCACGAACGTCGGCGATCATCCTTATTTCAAGCGGCGCGGCGACAACATCCATTGTGTAGTGCCGATCACTGTGCCGGAAGCGGCGCTCGGCGCCAAGATCGAAGTGCCGACCGTGGACGGCAAGGCGCTGCTGCGTGTGCCGCCGGGCACGCAGTCGGGGCAGAAGTTCCGCCTGCGCGAGCGCGGCGCGCCGAGCTTGCGCGCCGGCGGTGTGCGCGGCGATCAGTACGTCGAGGTGAAGATCACCCTGCCGCCGGTGATCGGCGAAGAGACCAAGGAACTGCTCCACCAGTTTGCGCGCTACAATCAGGACAACCCGCGCGCCGAGATGGGGCTTGAATAGCGGAGGTTGCAATGACCGATGCCCTCGTCTGGCTGACCGTGCTGGCGTTGATCGCCCTGGGGTTCTGGGCGCTCATGCGCGAGCGCCAGCGGTTGAAGAATCGCACCGCCGCCGAGTACGAGCGCGATTTAGCGGACACGCGCAATTCGATGCTGCGCGCCGGTATGCTGGAATTGGATAAGTTCCTGGTGAACGAAAAGGCCAAGCGCGCCGCCGTCGAGATGCTGAAAGACGAACAGCAGGGAATGACCAAAACCGGCGCCAAGGGCGACGACCTTGAGCGCACGGCGAGCGAGTAGCCATGTCGAGAAACAAGAAAGTCAAAAAGTACACGATCAGCGTCGTCGCCGAGCAGTATGGCGTGCACCCGCAGACGCTGCGCATGTATGAGCGCGAAGGTCTGATTAAGCCATCGCGCTCAGAGAAAGGCACGCGCTACTACACCGAAGAAGACATCGAGCAGCTCGAATTGATCTTGAACCTGACGCGCGATCTGGGCGTGAACCTCGCGGGCGTCGAGATCATCTTGAACATGCGCGAAAAGATGCGGCTGATGCAGCGCGAGTTCGAGAACTTTCTACAGTACCTACACGACAACATCGGCCACGAAATCTTCCGCCCCGACGAGCACTCGAAGAGCGCCCTGGTGCCGCGCCGCCGCATCGAGCTGGTCGTCAAAGGCGGCAGGCCGCCTGAACGATGAATGATGAATGATGAATGATGAACTGCCGAGGCAATGCCAGCGCATGAGACTTGTCTCCCTAATTCATCGTTCATCGTTCATCGTTCGTCATTTCTTTTTCTCCCCGCCTGCTTGCTTTCCGCCGGTTTTTCGATATGCTTCTCGCCGTGTTCCTTTCGCTTTTCGCGCCGCCTGAGCGGCGTTCACCGAAGTAGCGAAGATCACAATGGGCCTTTCGGGTTTACGATCCAGTCAAAGCAATAAACGGGGGCGCAAGCGTATGAGTCGGCTTCTCCATCTGAAGAAGGCAATCGGTGTCGCCATGCTCGGCTTCATGCTGTCTGCCAGTCTGTCGGCGCGCGCCGATGATCTTGACAACATCACCTTCCAAGGCGCGGTGCGCGACAGCGCCGGCGCGGCGGTGGTCGGGGCGCGCGTTTCAGCCATTCACACGGCGACCGGCGTCGAGCGCGGGGCGGTGACCGATAGCGAAGGACGTTACCGCATCACGGTGAACGCGCCCGGCGGCTATATGCTCAAGGTGACGGCAGACGGCTTTCGCGAGTCCGACAGCCGCGAAACGACCGTGACCAGCGGGCGCGTCCTGGCGATGGACTTCGCGCTGCAACCATCCGGGGTCAGCGAACAGGTGACGGTGACGGCGAGCAACCCGCCGCTGGTTGACACGACGCGCACCGTCACCGGCGACACGATCACGCGCCGCGAGCTGGACGAACTGCCCATCATTAACCGCGACCCGCTACAGCTGGTCTTCCTGCTCGGCGGCGTCAGTGAAGCGCCGCTTTCGACTGCCGACCTGGCCGACGAAGGGCGCGGCGTCTTTGTGCGTAACTCGCCGGAAGAGGCCGGCATCTTTTCGCTCACCGGCGCGCCGGCAACCTCCAACAACCTGACGATTGACGGGCTCGACAACAACGACGACCGCGGCGCCCGCGAGCGCATCGCGCTCAACCCCGAGGCCATCGCCGAAGTGCAGATCATCACCAATCAGTACGCCGCCGAATATGGCCGCGCCTCGGGCGGGCGCATCAACCTGCGGACGCGCGGCGGCGCCAACGCGTTTCGTGGCGAAGGTTACTTTTACTTCGGCGACGAAGCGCTGAACGCCAACACCTACTTCCGCAACGCGCGCGGCCTGGATCGCGTGCCGCAGCAGCAGCGCCGCGAAGGCGGAATCTTTTCAGGGCCGATCCGCCGGCATCGCGATTTCTTTTTCGCCAGCTACGAGCGGCTCGACGTGACCGACTTTGCCGAGATCAACGCCACCGTGCCGGTCGCCATCAACCCGCTCTTCGCGCTGCCGCCGCCGAATCAACCGGTCAGCGCCGGCAGCCTTGTGGGATTGTTTACCGACGCCATCTCGACGCCCGAAAACCGCAACGTCATCAATGGGCGCGCCGACTTTAATTTCACGGCTTCGCACAACGCCTCGGCGCGCTTCGACGCGCAGCGCGGCGAAAACAAGCGCGGCTTCCCCGGCGGCGCGCGCTTGCTCGATACGCTGCTCATCGAAGGCCGCAACAGCGATTCGATCAGCGGCACCGACAACTACATTTTTTCGGGCCGTCTGGTCAACCAGGCGCGGGCGCAGTATTCGCGCCTGCTGCCGCGCAATCGCGCCGGCGCTGATTCGATCAGCCTCATCATCAGCCAGCCCGAGCGCGTCACTGCCGGCTCGTACACCGGCACCGATGGCTCGCCGGCCTTTGCCAGAGAAGAGCGCCGCTTTCAGCTTCAGGACAACCTGTCGTTGATCTATGGCGCGCACCTGTTCAAAGTGGGCATGGATGTCCAACTGGTGCGCTCGTCGTTCACCGACCTGTTCGCGACCGGCGGCGAGTACACCTTCGCCAGCGTCGAAGACTTTCTCGCTAACCGCCCCGAACAGTTCGTGCAGCGTTTCGACACCGAAAGCCAGTTGTCGAACAACGTGCTTGGCGTCTTCGCGCAAGATGAATGGCACCTGCGCCAGAACTTGACGCTGTCGTTCGGGATGCGCTGGGACAACGAATCGATACTGAAAGACCGCGACAACTTCAGCCCGCGCGTCGCCATCGCCTGGGACCCGTTCGGCGGCAAGCTGTTTCGCAAATTCAAAAAGCTTGCCGAGCCGGGGAAGACCGTCGTGCGTGCGGGCTTCGGCATGTTTTACAATCGCGCCTTGCTCAGAACGATTGATGATTTCTCGCTCGGGCGCTCGACGCTCAGCGTCGATTCGGACATCACGCCGGCGGTTCTCGATTCTGTAAAGTTTCCTGCGCCGATCACCGACCGCTCGCTGGCCGACCGCTTCGGCATCCGCGAAGCGAGCTTCCTGCGCCGCGTCAGCGACGACCTGAAGATTCCCTATACGATGCAGACCGGCCTCGGCGTCGAGCGACAGATCAGCCGCAAGATCGTCGCCAGCGCCGATTACATCTTCACGCGCGGCGCGCACCTGTGGCGCGAATCGAACATCAACGCGCCGCAGGTGCCCGAAGGCTTTGCCGACCTGACGGAGTTTCTGTTGAGCCGCGACTTCGACAACCGTCCGAACACCGCGGGCCGGCGGCCCGTCAGCAGCGCTAACGCCGACGTGGTTCGCTTCGATCTCGGCGCCAACACCTCGACCTCGGCGGGCGCGATTGCCGTCCGCAACGGCGTGCGCATTCTGACGCTCGGGCTCAACACGGCGATGTCTGCGAACATCGCGGCGGCGCTCAACGCGGTGCGTTTCCTGCGCCCCGACCCGACGCTCACGCAGGTTGAGTTGCTGGAATCTACGGGCAATTCGTTTTACCACGGCGGCATCTTTTCGGTGCGCTATGCGGCGGGCCGGCGCATGACGTTTCGCGGCGTCTACACGCTGTCGAAGCTGGTGGACGAAGGCACCACCAACACCGCGTCGCCGCAAGACCTGGCCGACCGTCGCGCCGAGCGCTCGCTGTCACTGCAAGACCAGCGGCACCGCTTCACCTTCAGCGGCATCTTTCAAATTCCGCGCGTCGAGATCGATCTGGCGCCGATTGTCTCGTTCGGCTCGTCGCGCCCGTTCAACATCGGCTCCGGCGTAGATCGTAACCTGAATGACATTGACAACGACCGCCCGAATTTTATCGGGCCTCTGGGTCGCCCCGAATGGCGACGGCCCGGCAGCGCCACTGCTGATGATGTGAAAGCTTTGCTCCAGCTCGCGCCGATTGGTTCGAGCGGCAACCTGCCGCGCAACTTTGGCCGCGGGCCGGGATCACGCTCGATTGATCTGCGCGCTTCGCGAACGGTTCGCGTCAACGAGCATCTACGCCTGCGCCCGGCCATTGACGTCTTCAATCTGTTTAACAACACGACTTTTAATTTCGGCTCTGAATTCATTGACCGCAATGACGCAGACTTCCTGTTGCCGCGCCGCACCCAGCGCCCGCGCACGATTCAGCTCAGCTTGAAAGCGTGGTTTTGAAACAGGAAGCAGGAGGCAGGAGGCAGGAGGCAGGATGACTAGCTTGTATGGATACAGAGATTTGAAGGTCTATCAATTAGCCTATAAGTTGGCGATGGACATCTTCCATGAATCGAAATCTTTTCCTCCAGAAGAACGATACTCGTTGACGGATCAGATTCGTCGCGCTTCTCGCAGTGTTGCAGCGAATATCGCAGAAGGCTATCGAAAGCGCCAGTACAGTAAAATGTTTGTCAGCAAAATGGCCGATGCAGATGGCGAAGCGGCTGAAACACAGGTCTGGTTAGATTTCGCACGTGACTGTGGCTACTTATCCAAAGATCGCCAATTACAACTCACCAAAGGGTACGAAGAGATAGGTAGAATGCTCGGCAGCATGATTGCACACCCAGATAGATTCCAACCCTGATTACTGCCTCCCGCCTCCTGCCTCCTGCCTCCTGCCTCCTGCCTCCTACGTCCAAATGGGCATCTTCGGCTTTTTGTGCTTTTTGAAGTTCGGGTGATTGTCGATAATGCGGTGACATTTTTCCAATCCCAGGGCGATCTTTGAGGCGAGCGCCTGCGGCGGCGCGAGCTTTTCGGCCTGCTCGAACATGCGCAGGGCACGTTCCGGATCGAGCACCGCGAGCGCGCATTCCGCGCCCTGCACCAGCGCCCGCACGGTGTTGGTGTCGGCGGGCCAGGCGTTGCTCAGGCGCTCGTATTCGACCGCCGCTTCGCGGTTCATCGTGGCCTCGTGCAGGTAATCACAGATCACCATCCAGTCACGCGACGGGATGCGCGGGCAGATGGCGTTATCCGGGAATGCCGACAGCAGATTGTCGTAGGCCAGCAATGCCGCTTCCTTGTCGTTGTGTTGTAAGTGATGGCGGATCAAGCGCCCATACATGGCATTGAGCTGATCATAGTTTTGTTGCTTCTCATAGACGTGAATCAGGGCGAGGATGGCTTCGAGGTTGTCGTGCTCTTTCATCAGGTGCGTGCGCAGCTTGCGCTCGGCCATGTCGAGCTTGCCCTGATCCATCATCTCTAAGCCTTCCTGTACGGCCTGCGGCGCGGCGAACGATACTTTGGCTTCGATCTTCGGGTTGATGACGGTCTCTTCATACTTCGTCGCCTTCATCACTCCGGCGAAGGCCGCGCCATAGATAAAGCCGGCGATGTGCGCCGAGAACGCCGTGCCGCCACCATTATTCTTGCGATTGAAATACCAGAGGATGAGGTTCTCGATGAAGTAAGCGATCAAGAACAGGTAACTGGGCACCATCACCACCAGACGCTTGCGGGTCAGCAGGAAGCCGAGGAAATTGCCCGGCCAGAATAAGAGCTTGATCTTGGTGCGCGGCAGGCGAATGAGGAACGCGCCCATGGTCGCCGAGATCGCCCCCGAAGCGCCAATCAGCGGCACCGTCGAGGGTGAAACCATGTAGGGGATGCACGCCGCAATGGCACCTCCCAGGTAAAAGCCCAGGAAGACGCCGCGCCCCCAGTAATCCTCCAGCACGAAAGCAATGGCGAAGAAGAAGATCAAGTTGCCGAACAGATGTTCGTAGCCGCCATGCAGGAAGGCGCTGGTGATCAGTTGATAGATTTTCCATTCGCCGTTGGGCGCAACGCCGAAGCGATAATTGATCGTGCTCTTGCGCGCCTCGACATAGGCCATCAGTTTCTTGTTGAACTCTTCGCGCAACTGTATGGCGTCCGAGGTGGCCAGCCAGGTTTCATACTGGCGTGCCAGCTCCGGGTCCTTCTTCAATTGCTCTTTGATCTGGTCGGCGGCCTGCCTGGGCATAAGGCCGTACTGCACCAGTTTGTTGCGGACGTCTTCGTCGGCCATCAACGCCTCGTTCTTGTCCATAAACTTTTCGAGGTCGCCCAGGCTTTCGACGACTTCCTTCAGGCTCCCTGCCTGCGCCGGCAAGGTCACAAAGTAAGTCAACACACAAATTCCCATGATGGCGAAGGTCACCCAGGGCAAGCGGCGGACAGTCGAGTTTTCGTTGCCGATGGGGATGAAGCTGCCAATGACGGTAAGGAAAATAACAATGGCGATAAAGATGAACAGCTCGAACATGGAGAGACCTCGCAAATCGACGGGGCGGCAACGGAGGGGCATCATGAAGGACCGGCGCTCGCGGGCGCGACCAACAGACTGTGGCGATGATAACAAAGCGGCAGGGGCGCTTCAATACTAATATTCGCGGCGATTTGCCGGTCGGCGTCGAGCGGCGAGGCAGGGCGAGTTGGCCACTTCAGGCGTGTTGATAGTCCACCGCCAGGCTTCATTCATACGGCTCGGTGAATGAAACCTGGCGGTGACTTTTACTATGGCGTGCTGGTGACGGCGGTGGGTTCTTCAGCCGCTTCGGTCTTCACGGCGCTGGCGGCGGGAACGCGCAGCGCGTGCTTGCCCGGCGGCGTCGTGCCGCGTTGCAATTCAGGGTTCAGCTCCAGCAACGCGCCGTAAGAGATGTTCAGCTTCTTAGCCAGCGGCCGCAGGTCTGTCTGCTTGGCGATCAAGCGCGTTTCGTAGCGATAAGGATACGCCGGCGGCAGATCGAAGCCATACTGCTTGGGCGACTTGGCAATCGTCACCACGGCGAGGATCGCCGGCACATAGTTTCGTGTCTCTTGCGCGAGGTGGCCGCTGCGGTGCAAGCGCCAGAAGTCGCGCGTGCCGGCGCGCGCAATCGCCGCGTCCACATTGCCTTCGCCGGTGTTATAAGCGGCCAGCGCCAGCGCCCAGTCGTTGCGATAACGGGTCGCCAGGAATTTCAGATAACGGGCCGCGGCGCGCGTTGATTTTTCCGGGTTAGCGCGCTCATCAACCCAGTAATTCTGTTGCAGTCCGAAACGCGAGCCGGTCGCGGGGATGAATTGCCACATGCCTTTGGCTGCCGCTGACGACAGCGCATAGGGGTTCCAGCCCGATTCGACTTGCGCCAGCCAGATCAAATCCGTCGGCACGCCTTCTTCCTTGAAGACGCGCTCGGCCATCGCGCGATAGCGCACAGAGCGCGCCAATCCGGCTTCCATCGTCGCGCGCCCGCGCCCGCGCGTGAAGTAGCTGATGAACTGCTTGATCGGGTAGGCCGACTCGAAGTTGAAGTTGAAGCGCGCGTTGATCACTTCGTCGTCCGCGGCGACCTCTTCAAGCTCGGCTTCAGAGAGCGAAGCCAGCTTGTCGAGCGGCGATGGCTCGTAACGCTGCTCGCTGAAGCCGCCGTCCTTCTGCTCCATCGAGATGATCTGATAGCGGTTGATCTTTTCGATCAGCTCGCGGTAGTAAGCGCGCAGCTCGTCATCGTTGGCGATATTGATGGGCGCGGTGAGGATGGAATCAACCGCCTCGTCGAACTCGCGGCGGGCCATATCGTACTGACCGCCCTTGTAGGCTTGCTCGCCGCGCTGAAAGTGCAGCCCGGCAGCCTTCTTGGCGTCCTGGACCAGCCCCTGTTTGACCTCTTGCGCCGTCGGCGAATTGTCGGTGTCTGAAGCGAACGCGGCACGCGCGAGCGGTGTGCCGCCGACCAGCGCGGCACACAGCACGAGGATCGTCGCGGTTCGTTTCATTCTCATGAACATGACTTCCAAAACGCGTGGGGCACGGGTGTTGTTCACTTTTTAATTATACCCGAAGAATAGGGAATAGGGGCTAGAGACCAGGGGCTAGCAACATAATTGCAAGATTTCATCATTGGCCGTGATCGTCATCGCGGCGAGCTTCTTCTTGCCCCTAGCCCCGGGCCCCTGGCCCCTGCTCCCTTACTCGTAGCGCAGCGCGTCAATGGGATCGAGCGATGCCGCCTTGCGCGCCGGGTAGTAGCCGAAGGCGATGCCGACCAGCATCGAAAAGACGACCGAAGCGATAATCGAATAGGGCGACACCAGCGTCGGCCAGTTCAGCGTTCTTGCAATGACGATAGACGCGACGATGCCAAAGCCGACGCCGATGAGGCCGCCGACCAAAGACAGGGTGATCGATTCGATCAAAAACTGGCGGCGAATCACGCCGCTGCGCGCGCCAATCGCCATGCGGATGCCGATCTCGCGCGTCCGCTCGGTGACGCTCACCAGCATGATGTTCATGATGCCGATGCCGCCGACCATCAGCGAGACGATGGCAACTGATGCCAGCAGGTTCGTCATGATCTTGCTTGACGCGTCCGCCGCCTCGGCCACGTCTGTGAGGTTTCTCACCGAAAAATCATTGTCCATATTCGCCGTGATGCGGTGGCGCTGGCGCAGTAATTCGGTGATTTGCTGCTCGGCGGTAAAGGTCGCGCTGGCGCTCACCGCCGACACCATGACCTGATGAATCCAGGTGATCGACAGCATCTTCTTCTGCGCAGTGGTGTAGGGCACAATGACCGTGTCGTCCTGATCCTGGCCCCACTGGTTCTGGCCTTTCGTACTCAGCACGCCGATGACACGGAATGGCAGGTTGCGGATGCGCATCGTCTGGCCGATGGCGTCAGCGCCGGCAAAGAGGTTGTCCTCAATCGTCTTGCCGATGACGCAGACGCGCGCCGCCGTGCGCACGTCGCCTTCGGTAAAGAACTCGCCCTTGGCGACCGGCCATGCGCGGATGTCGGGGAACTTCTCGTTGGTGCCCTGGATGCCGCTCGACGCCGCCCAGTTCTGATTGCCGAAGACCAGTTGGCCGTTGGCGCGCACGCCGGGACTGACGGCGCGCACCGCCGGGCATTCGCGCTCGATGGCGTCGGCGTCTTCCGGCGTCAAGGTCGGCGTCGAGCCGGCGCCGCCGCGCATGCCGCCTTGATTGCTGGAGCCGGCCATGACGTAAAGCATGTTATTGCCGAGCTGGGCGATCTGCGATTGAATCGAAGCCGACGCGCCCTGGCCAATGCCGACGACGGCAATCACCGCGGCGACGCCGATGATGATGCCGAGCATCGTTAGTATGGAGCGCATCTTGTTGCGTGACAGCGCCCGCAAAGCGATCCTAAAAGTTCCCCACAGGTTCATTCTTCGTCCTCCTCGTCTTCTTCAGGCGGCGGCAGGCTTTCAAGCTCTTCGCGCGCCGAGCGCATATTCTCAACGCGCTCGTCGCGCTTGATGCGCCCGTCTTTGAAGACGACGACGCGGCGCGCATACTGCGCGATGTCCGGCTCGTGTGTGACCAGCGCGATGGTGATGCCGCGCTCTTCGTTCAGCCGCTGGAAGACGTCCATCACTTCAATCGAGGTGCGGCTGTCGAGGTTGCCGGTCGGCTCGTCGGCCAGGATGATCCGCGGCCGCGTGACGAGCGCCCGCGCGATCGCGACGCGCTGCTGCTGGCCGCCCGAGAGCTGGTTCGGCCGGTGGCCCAGCCGGTCGCGCAGCCCGACCGTGTCGATGACGGTGTCGTACCAGGCCTTGTCCGGCTTCCGACCGGCGATGGCCAGCGGCAGCAGGATGTTCTCCTGCGCGGTCAGGGTCGGCAGCAGGTTGAACTGCTGGAAGATGAAGCCGACGTTGTCGCGCCGCAGCTTGGTGAGGCGGGAGTCGGTGAGCCCGGTGATCGGCACGTCCCCGATGTGGACCTGGCCCCGGGTCACGGTATCGAGGCCGGCGAGGCAGTGCATGAGGGTCGACTTGCCGGAGCCGGACGGCCCCATGATGGCGGTGAAGGCCCCCCGGTGCAGCTCGACGTTGACGCCCCGCAGCGCCGTAACCTGGGCCTCGCCGGAACCGTAGATTTTCCAGACGTCGACCGCCCGCGCGGCGGTCGTGGTCGTGGCGGGCGCGACCGTGATGGACATTGGTTCCCCCTGGAAGAGTCTTCGAAATCGTCGAGTCTCATCGTCGGGGCGCGCGGGCGCTGACACGTCCGCCGCGGGAGGTAGCCGGCCACCGGTTTTCGCGTGGGGTCAGTCCCGGAGCGGGGATCAGGGACAACCCTTGCCCGACCCCAGCCGTCAACCCTTGGCGCTGGGCGTGGGTCAAGGCCCGTGGCGCCTCGGGCCCTGGAGGCCGCAACTTCCCCGAAGTTGCGCCTCGGACTTTGCCGCGCGCCTAGGGCTGCTCGACGGTCTCGGCCC